>NZ_JACSKD010000007.1:0-119942 GCF_018617455.1 Exiguobacterium sp. s22 | reverse complement strand
TTAAATTGACGAAGCTTGCGCTTCATTCAAAAATGGTAAAACTTATTTTTGCCTCATCGTTCAGTTTTCAAAGTTCGTCTGCCGCTCTTGGCGACTAAATGATAATAACATTTAATTATTTTTGATGTCAACAACTTTTTTGTTTGTTCAACGTTTGTCGCTGGCAACAGAGATAACTATATCACCTGTATTTTAATCTTGCAAGCATTATTCTAAAAAAACTTTTAATTTTTTTCGCATCATCCAAAGTTCGAATCCCAACTCATTGAAGGAAGAATAAATCACTATAAAGAATACATTTATATCTAATAACGACCATAAACCTATAAGGAGCTCCCACATGATGCAATCTGATCTACAGCGACCTAAGAAACGTTCACCATTCAGAATATGGTCCGGCACCCAAGTCTATACGCTAAAGAGACGACTCGAATGGATGACGGACAAACGCAAATATGTTTCAAAACGAAACCCCCACCCAATGCCTTACCTGATTCATACGCATCGAACCCCTCTTTATCGCCAACTTCGTGATGTCGACATGGAAGTTCAGCATAACAAGGTAACCAATTTGAAGATCGCCATCGCCAAACTGAACGGCTCTATCCTGACTCCAAACGACGTCCTCTCCTATTGGAAGATGATCGGCAAGCCGACGAAACGTAAAGGATACGTCGACGGAATGATTCTTCATTACGGAAAAGTCACTTCAGGAATCGGTGGTGGTCTATGCCAGCTGTCCAATCTAATCTATTGGATCACCTTACATAGCCCATTGACCGTAACCGAACGTTATCGTCACAGCTACGACGTGTTCCCAGATTACCGACGGGATCAACCTTTCGGGAGTGGTGCGACATGTTCTTACAATTATCTCGACTTGCAAATCACAAACCAAACGTCACAAACGTATCAACTCCTTCTATATATAGAGGGAGATCATTTAGTCGGTGAGTGGCGTTCGAACATCCCAAATAAAGAACAGTATCGTATATATGAAGAAAATCATCACTTCACTCGCGAATGGTGGGGCGGGACGATCCGACATAACCAGATTTTTAGAGAAGTCACTTCAATGAATGGTATACATCTTCGAAACGAGTTCATCACAGAAAATCATGCGATCACGATGTACGACCCATTCCTACCTGAAAATACTGCATACAAAAAAGCCGACCCTTCATAAAAGAGCCGGCTTTTCAAATGAACTTATGCGTGTGGCAAGAACATGAAGTATGCCAAGAAGATGACTAGCATTCCATACATGATCGGATGAATCTCTTTCGTCTTCCCTTTCGCAATCATCATAAGTGGGTAAAGGATAAACCCAAGCCCAATTCCCGTTGCGATTGATGACGTCAATGGCATCATGATAATCGTCAAGAATGCAGGAACTGCAATCTCAATCTTTTTCCAATCGATATCAAGAAGCGCCGAAGCCATGAGCACTCCAACGATGATGAGTGCAGGCGCTGTGACTGGCGCCGTCACGACTGCCAATAATGGCGAGAAGAACAACGCTAACCCGAAGAACAATCCTGCGAAGACGGCAGTCAACCCTGTGCGTCCACCGGCAGCGACACCCGCTGACGATTCAACATATGAAGTCGCTGTAGATGTTCCGAAGATTGCACCTGCCACCGTTGCAGTCGAGTCAGCTAACAACGCTTTACTTGCACGTGGTACTTTGTTTTCTTTCATAATTCCTGCTTGACGCGCTACCGCGACGAGCGTTCCTGCTGTATCAAAGAAATCGATGAAGAAGAACGTCAAGATGACAACGAGCATTTGAAGCGTGAAGACATCCCCGAAGTTGATGAATGCTTGACCGAACGTTGATGACATACTCGGTGGCATGGATACAACGTCTGAGATTGCTGTCGGAGTCGGCACGAGACCGAAAATCATTCCGACGATCGCCGTCAACAGCATCCCGATGAAAATACCACCTTTTACGTCGCGCGCCATAAGCAAGGCGCTGACCACAAGACCAAATACCGCAAGTAATGTCGTACCCGTTCCAAGTGAACCAAGACTGACGAGTGTCGCTTCGTTCGCAACAACGATACCTGCATTTTTTAAACCGATGAACGCGATGAAGAAACCAATCCCTGCAGCAACCGCCATTTTGAGCGGAGCCGGAATCGCGTTGACAATCGTTTCGCGAATTCCTGAGAGCGTCAATACGATAAAGAAAAGACCTGATACGAGTACACCCGATAAAGCCGTTTGCCACGGGATACCCATCCCAATGACGACACTATATGCGAAGAACGCGTTGAGACCCATGCCCGGCGCAATCGCAATCGGATAGTTCGCGAGAAGTCCCATCGTCAATGAACCGACCACCGCGACAAGACCTGTCGCCACGAAGACCGCCCCTGTATCCATCCCCGCTGCCCCAAGGATGTTCGGGTTAACGAACAGAATGTACGCCATTGCGAGGAATGTTGTGAATCCCGCGATCAGTTCCGTGCGAACACTCGTGCCGAGTGCCGTGAGTTGGAAGTAACGATCGATCCGACTCGTTGTTGATGGTTGTTGCTGTTCTTGCTTGAGCTGTGTGCTCATTTGTTTTCCTCCTTGTACTCGCCGTAAAACGAGAAAAGGCCCCCGGCAAATGACCGAGGACCCCACGCGAAACATACGAGGGTATACACCCTCATCTATGTCTCGCCGTAGTGAAATCATTTAAGGTGATTTCGTAGAGACTCTCGGGCCATATCCCCGACATTATACGGCAAAATATTTTATAATTGTTCGGTTATAATAAGAACGTTCTTATCGTATCAGCGTGAAAATAGAATGTCAACTAAATTTACGGATTTTAAATCGATAAAAATCGTTAATGTTCGGTTTTAAGACAAAACAGAGGGGATATCCCCTCTGTTCAGCTTATTCCCATTCAATTGTTGCAGGTGGCTTAGACGTAATGTCATACAGCACACGGTTAACGTGGCTGACTTCGTTTACAATCCGGACAGAGATCTTCTCAAGCACATCCCATGGAATACGTGCCCAATCAGACGTCATGCCATCGATTGAAGTGACCGCACGGACACCGACAGCATAGTCGTACGTACGCTCGTCACCCATGACTCCGACCGAGCGAATCGGCGTGAGCACCGTGAAGTATTGCCAGATGTCGCGTTCAAGTCCAGCCTTCTTCACTTCGTCGCGTAAAATCGCATCGGATTCACGCACGATTTCTAACTTCTCTTCCGTGATCTCACCGAGGACACGAATTCCGAGACCTGGACCTGGGAACGGTTGGCGCCAAACGATATAGTCAGGAAGACCGAGCTCTGTACCGAGTGCACGGACTTCGTCTTTAAAGAGCGTGTTGAGTGGTTCGATCAACGTGAAGTTCATATCTTCTGGCAATCCACCGACGTTATGGTGTGATTTGATTGTTTGTGCTGTGTCTGTCCCACTCTCGATGATGTCTGTGTAGAGCGTCCCCTGTGCGAGGAAGTCCATATTGACGAGTTTCGATGCTTCTTCATCAAATACGTAGATAAACTCGTTTCCGATGATCTTACGTTTTTGCTCAGGGTCTGAGACACCAGCCAATTTCGTCAAGAAACGTTCTTGTGCATCAATTTTAATGACCTTCATGTTGAATCCGTCTGCGAACGTCTTCATGACGCTATCCGCTTCTCCTTTACGAAGGAGACCATGGTCCACGAACATACACGTCAACTGATCACCGATTGCGCGATGAACGAGTGCGGCAACGACAGAAGAATCTACGCCACCCGAAAGCGCACAGAGCACTTGCTTGTCGCCAACGATTTCACGGATTTTCTCCACTTCGAGATCGATAAAGTTTTCCATCGACCATTCGCCTTTGGCACCACATACTTCATAGATGAAGTTTTTCAAGATGTCGTTTCCGTACTCCGAATGACGAACCTCTGGATGGTACTGGACGCCATACATTTTCAACTCATCGTTTTTGATTGAAGCGACCGGGCAAGATGGGTTCGTCCCATCGACGATAAATCCTTCCGGTGCTTCCATGACGAGGTCACCGTGGCTCATCCATACTGTATGTTCGACTGGAAGCCCGTTGTAAATCGCTGATGCTTCCGGCGTCGAGAACAATGTCGCTTTTCCGTATTCACGATGAGCGGCACGTTCTACACGACCACCGAAGTGATGTGTCATGAGTTGCATCCCGTAGCAAATTCCGAAGATTGGAATACCTAGTTCAAAAATCTCTGGATCACAACGATATGCGCCTTCCGCGTATACGCTGTTCGGTCCACCCGAGAAGATGATGCCGATCGGGTTCAATTCGCGAATCTCCGCTGCCGTCATCTTATGTGAATGCAACTCACTGTATACGCCAAGGTCACGGACACGACGTGTGATCAACTGGTTATACTGACCACCAAAATCAAGCACCAAAATCATTTCTTGTTCTACCTTCACGAAATCTCCACCTTTCTGCCTTCTCCTCAAAAAAAGGACGCGCCTCTCCCCCAGATTCACCCAAACCGAAGAAGAAGCACGCCCTTTTCTTTGTATACGAAACGTGCTCCTTCATAGTCGGTCCATTTACGGTGGTCCGGTAGAGACTCTCGCGCCAATTCACGAGTATATACGAAGGAATGCCATGTTCAATTATCTAACTAATGCGTCTATCTTACTTGATGCACCCCGTCACTTCAACTCATAATTCGACGAATCATGATTTTCCAATATTCTTTATATTTTGAATTCGGCTCTTGTTCCGCATACACTGCTTGTTCAAACAGAGCTGTTAAGCGGGTCATGTCATTTGTTTCATAATAGGCATCCACTTCTTTGGCAAGTTCCGAAGGCGTCCGACCATCGATTTTAAATCCGTTCGCGTGCAGTCGCTTCATCAAGTATCGATGCATCGAGACGAGACTTCCATCCGTGAGCGGGCGACTCATCCACCATACATACATGACTTGCCGTTCAATCACCTTCCGATTCCAAATCAGAATCGCCACAAGGAAAAGAATGACGATCCAGCCCCATACTGGGATACTCCGACTTTCTTCCTGGACATCGCCTGTTGTGACGTCATCAATCAACAAATCTTCTTGAAGACGGTTTTGCGTGTTGCCATCCGCATTTGCTTGCGGGTCGTTCGTAGCTGGCGTGTTATCTTCCATATCCGTCTCTCGTTCCATCTGCAATAAGTTGGCGTCCGAGAAACTGATCGTTGCCTCTAATGGCACCCAACCCGCACCTTCGATGAAATACTCGACCCACGAGTGAGCGTGGCGATTTCGAATCGTATGTTCTTCTTCACCTTGAACGACCCCTCGTGTGTCACCCATCGTAAACCCTTTTACCCAACGCGTCGGTATGCCGTTCGCACGCAACAACACGGCAGCTGACGTCGAGAAGTTATCACAGTATCCGATTTGTGTGTCGAAGAGGAATTGGTCAACGTAATCTGTATCCTCTTCTGGTTGGGCAACATTTTCGGTATCGTATTGAAATTCTCCGTTTCGGAAATATGCTTCCACGGCATTTGCTTTTTCATTCGGCGTTTCACTATCCGCCGTGATTTCCGTTGCCAAGTCACGTACCCGATCTGGTAATGCGTCCGGTAGTTGTAAATAGACTTGCTTTTCCTCATCCGTGAGGGAGCTCACTTCTTCATTTAATGCGAGCTGTTCTTCAGAAAATGCAGGAACACTGTACCGAAGTTGAATCGTTCGAGGTGTCGCCTGCCCCTCATTTTCAAAGACAATTTTCCCGGAAGGTTGCATCGTGATCGTTTCATTCGGGAATGCCTGCTCGATATCACCGACCCGGAATTCGGTTCCCGATTCTGTTTCTGTCGCTTGCGGATATTCACCACCGTATGGCACAAAAGTCTGGCGGCGATCGAAACGTAACAGCGCCTGTTCGGGGGTCGTATCCACATCCGAGTCAACTAACTGTCCGCGATTATAATTAGAGTCCAACACCGGTGCCTCGACCCACCCTTTTCCTGTGTAGATGGCTTTAGACTCGATGCGCCAATAACGGGCCGGAACCCCTCGTGCGATAAAGACAATTCCATCGTCCTGTTCAAACGGACCACCTAACGCCTCATCGTTCACACCGTATCCGACTCGCCCCGGTCCGCTCCCTTCTCCTTCCGTCGTCGCATTCCGGAAACTCGTCGTTATTCGGTCAGACCAATCACCTTCGAGCGTTGGGGATGCACTTGCGAGCGCAACAACTACACTGAGAAGCAAACCGATACTGACGAACCGTACTAGTGATTGACTCGGTCGTTTCGCTAAATCGGTGACAAACAACAATAAGAGCGATGTGATGATCGCATACAAGATGTTCCGTTCTCCGTCATAAAGCGTCCAGGTGTCAAAGTAAGCCATGACACCAAGTGTCGACACAATCATGCCGAGTGCAAATCCATAACTCGGATAGGTTCTTCCGACTAGTACGGCGAATAGAAGACCAATGAGCGCCATAGCAGAAAAGAAAATGGCCTCGTTCGGTAAATTCCCGCTCACCACCCCCATCAAATCCTGCATCCAAATCCCAAACCAGTCGACGATACTTCCGTGATAGAAGTACAGGACGATCAAGAAGTTCAAAAGAGAAATTCCAAGAAAAGCACTCCATGTCAGAAGACTAGCGAACATTGGCACAATCAATAGAAAATAAAACGGCCAATCGGAATCAAACGTCGTACTTCCGACGATCGGCTCAATCCAGAAAGACAAAAGATAGGCAGCGAGCGCTGTATAGAGGATTCGTGTCACCCATGTCTTCATGCCGTCACCTCTCTTACTGCCGTATACAGATGATAACTTCCTTGCGTCTCATGCATGAGTTCACGAATTGAGTTCGTTTCAAACGGGCTGATTAAAATAATATCCCCGGTCTGTTGCGGTAGATTCCGCTTGACCCTCTCCACGAGACGCCCTTCCGCTTCCGGTGTTGCGGTGAGCAGGTAATGACCGACCTCTGCACTTTGATCCGGAAGATGAAACAAGCGCACTTGTTCTTCAATCACGTATAACTCAAATGGTAAGTTTTTTCGTTCTAACTGACGAATCGCCCCAACGAGCAAGGACAAGGACCGTTCGAACGCTTCTTCATACTCTGCCGAAGCGGCAGGGACGAACACGAGAGAGAGTTTCTTCTCTTGTTCTTGGTCAAACGTTTTTGTCATCAAATTCCCCCGGCGTGCGGATGCTTTCCAATCAATCCGTCCGATTCGATCTCCCGCCGCATATTCTCGAACCCCACTCGTTGTATTCGCCACTTCCGTATACGTACGTGTTTGACGATATTGTTCACCACGTCCACCGATGTGTTCATCCCGTGGTAAGTCAAAGGGAAGTTCTGCGGGGGACACTTCTACGACGGTTTCAACCCGTAACGTCCTTTTACGGTCGAACAAACCAAATACATCACGCACGTGGAGAATCGTCCGGTCAAAGACATGAATCCCCCGCTTGATTACATCGACATCATAGTGAACGACTTCGGCACGTCGAAAGAAGCGGTCAACCGGAACGATTATGGTTTTGTTCTCCTCAATCAGCCGCTGTGGCAATCGTTCTTCTAATGTGACCATTCCGATCAAGAAGGGATATTTTCGTTCGATTCGTAACTCGACATCCATCGATTGACCGGAAACGAGTCGTTTCGTTGTCACACGACGCGATACGTTTGCGGCCGTCACGGGATAAATCATGAAGAGCGTCCAGTAGACGGTCAGCACGACGAACGACCACCATAACGTGGATGCGACGATACTACCTTCAATTCGGGCAAATGCGTACAATCCGAATGCCGCCGCCCATACAACGAACAGCTTCATCCAGTTTTTCATATTTTATTAACCTCTCGATCCATCGGGACAGGTAACGTGTCGAGCCAATCTTGAATCAATTGATTTGGCGTCTTTCCTTTATACCGAGCTTCCGCCGTCAACAAGACACGATGTCCGAGAACACTTGTCGTCATCGCTTTGACATCATCCGGCAACACAAAATCACGATTGTGAATATAGGCCCACGCTTGTGCGGCTTTCATCAATGCCAGAGTAGCCCTTGGACTTCCTCCTAAATACGTATGTGGGTCTTTACGTGACTCATGTACCAAGCGTACGATATATTGTTTGACCGCACTCGATACATGAACCTCCCTTACTTCACGCTGCATCAGTTCGACTTCTTGTTTCGTGATGACGCTATGAAGTGTTTCGAGCGGCTCATCTTTTTCAAAGCGTGATAAGAGCGCAATCTCTTCATTGAAAGTTGGATAGCCCATTTCGATTTTGAGTAAGAAACGGTCTAGTTGTGCTTCCGGCAACGGGTATGTTCCTTCATGTTCAATCGGGTTCTGTGTCGCCATAACGAAAAATGGTGACGGTAGCACCTTCAACTCTCCGTCCACTGTCACACTTCGCTCAGCCATCGCTTCTAACAATGCGGACTGCGTCTTTGGTGAAGTCCGGTTGATTTCATCTGCCAGGATGATATTCCCCATGAGTGGACCAGGACGATATTCAAACTCTCTCGTTTTTTGGTTATACATCGAAATCCCGGTCAAGTCAGACGGCAACATGTCAGGGGTAAATTGAATACGTTTAAAATCTAAGTCGACGGCTCGGCTAAACGTACGAACGAGCATGGTTTTCCCCACACCCGGCACATCCTCAAGCAATACATGCCCTCCTGCCAATAAGGCAGTGAGACTTTTAGCGATGACTTCTTCTTTTCCGACAATGACGGTTTCAATGGCGGTGATAATCGATTGGACAGTTGGACGGTACATGACGGACTCCCCTTTTTCTCTGATCTAGGATGACTGAAAGTTAGAATGTTCTGACTTTATTGTGACATAAGCGAGTAGCGGAATGAAAGAAATACCGCACGCAAATACGCTCCCTCTTTCTTTACCCAAAAAACGTGTCCATTCTTTAGAAAGAACGGACACGTTTATCGATTATTCCGGACGTTTCACATCGAAAAGTTCACCGAGTGTCGCATAGCTGTTACCAGCCATCCGACTGACTGGAGCCAACCGTTTCGCATCGATGCGTCCGTGCACATATAATTCCCGATCGATATGGAAACGCACGATCCGCGCAATCAGTAAATCTGCAGTCACTTCTCCATCGTGTTCGATTGGTAAATGGTGATGAAGCACGCACTCGAATCGGATCTTCGCTTCTTTAATCCCGGGTGTCGCAATCACGTCACTCGGTTGAATCGTGAAGTTCGTTCGTGTTAATTCACTCTCATCTTCCGCTAAATTTGCGGCGGTTTCATTCACGTCAAGAACGTTTGTCTCATCCACCACATGAATTACCAACTCGTTCGTATGCAACGCGTTTCGTGCAGTGTCTTTCATCACACCATTTTTTCGTTGGACGGAGATGGAGACGAGCGGCGGGTTCGAAGCCACTACGTTAAAATAACTGAACGGGGCTGCATTGATCACGTCGCCATGTTGTGTCGTCACGAAGGCGATCGGCCTTGGTACAATGCTCCCAATCAAAAATTTATAGGTATCACGTTCGGTCAAAGCCGACGGTTCGATGGATAACATCTACTCACACTCCTCATTTTTATCTTAAATTCAAGATAATATCTTTCATGAATAATGTCAACGTCGAGAAGATTGACACGTATATATTTTAGCAAATACGGGTAAATCGCTTTATGTGTCATATCGCTTTATGTGTCATATCGCTTTATGTGTCATATTGGCACATCGTATAAGCAAATTGTTTCATTTTCCTTTCCCCTTTTCATAAAATGCAGGGCAAGGAAGAGGTGGCCGATCGGTTTTTTATGTTCAAGGAAGGAAGTAGAAAGAATGATCAGCAAGTGGATCGAACAACTGAACAGTCGTCAAATACTCAGTATTTTATATAGTGTATGTGGATTCAGTCTCGTTTTGACTCTGATTGGAGCTTGGTTCGTGAGAGATGGAAATGTTTCAACTATTGAGCTCACGGCTCTCCGATGGATTTGGATGATTGGACTAGTCATGTTCATCAGTGCCATTTTATTGATTGGTCGTCCGCTCATCAATCGGATGGCAAACCAGAACAGCAGACTGAAAGCGAAGAAAGAAAAACTTGAATATGTATTAAATGAATCAAAGTTAAATGAAATGAATCTTCAACACCGAAATGAGTTGATTGAAGTGTTAGCTTCGAAAGAATCACTCTTCGACTACTCTTCTGTGATTGAAAAAATTGTCTTACTCACAAAATCTGAATTTGGCGCCCTTCTCCTCACGAAAGACGGTGAAATCACGTCAGTCGTACCAAAGGAGATGACAGAAGACCAACAAGAAAGTTTGAAGAAGGAGTCACTCTTGTTAAAACGAGTGATGATTTCAAAATTACCTGCAGCAACTTCTAAACGTGTCGTCGATGCGTTACACACGTATCCGTACTATATCTATGAAACGGTCATTCCGATTACGAACCCGTCAGACAACAGTCTCATCGGTTGTCTGTATTTGGCTCGTTACGATGAGCAATATGATGCAAGTGAAAAGTCAGAGTTGAATGCGTTCGCGAGTCAACTTGCCATCTCGCTTCTTCGGATGCAGCTTTATCGTCAGATGCAACAGGATCGAAAAGAGACCGCTCAATTGATTAACTCGGTGCGTGAGGCGATTCTATACGTCAACTATGAGGACGAAACGGTCGTAGGGAACCGTGCCTTCATCCGTATGTTTGATGACCTTCACTTTGATTACAAAGGATATGAAGAACTATCAGCCATCGACATCAATATCGAACAGCTAGCAGAGCGGGTCGATCAACAGGAGCAATTCGTTCGTTACTTCGAACGTGTTTTCGCACAAGACACACCGGAAGACGGACTCACCATTTCGATTGACCAAGGAGACTGCTTCATCCAGCTCTATGCGGAGAGCGTCTATCGTGACCGCCGACTTCGCGGAACGATGCTCGTCTTACGTGACGTCACAGCCGAGACGGAAGTAGATCGTATGAAATCCGAACTCGTATCGACTGTTTCTCACGAACTCCGAACACCCCTTTCGTCTATCTATGGATTTACCGAGCTCATGCTGTCGCGTGACTTAAAAGAAAATCGACGAGAGCTCTATTTAAAAACGATTCATGACGAGGCGAAACGACTGTCTTATCTCGTCAATGATTTCTTGGATCTACAAAAAATGGAGTCAGGAAAACAAACATTCGAATGGGAACCAGTCGATTTGTATCAACTCGTGTCCGATAGCGTTGCCTTTTATCAAGAAACCACCGACCAACACGAGTTATTCATCGACGCTGATTCTGAACAAGATTTCACCATTGATGCAGATTTAGAAGGGATGCGGCAATTGCTTGGCAACCTATTGAGCAATGCCATTAAATATTCGCCGGATGGTGGGAATATCCTTGTCTCGCTCGAGCGTGTAGATGAAGAAGTCGTGATGAAAGTGAGAGACCATGGTATGGGAATCCCAAGCGCCTCGCTCCCACACCTGTTCGGTAAATTTTATCGCGTCGATAACTCAGACCGCCGAAAAATCGGAGGCACCGGTCTCGGTCTCGCCATTTGTAAAGAAATTGCTAAAGCACATGATGGACAACTCCATGTAGAGTCCGTTTACGGGGAAGGAAGTACATTCATCTGTGAACTTCCTACTTCGAAAGAGCACATCATGCAATAACACGGTCTTTACGACCGTGTTATTTTTGACTCTTTTTAACAGAATCAGCAGGATTCAGTTTACAAAATATAGAAAGGAACGAGAGCGATTTATTCGGAATGAAGGGGATATACCTATTCATTTATTTTTGCACGTATTAAACTGAAAACAAGATATACTGAATATAAAGAGATGCTAGGATCGGAGGTCTTGCCATTGGATCATCGTGACCCACCCTTTTCAGAAATTGGAGATTTTAATCAATGGGGACGTTTTGAGATTGACGTTCCTCAAATAGGCGAACAAGCAAAGTTTCAGGCCGCCGCTTCTTTGATTCGAAAACATATTCCATTACGGCTTGGGGGATTTTACATCATAGCGAGCGAGGAAGAAATTTTGCACAGCGGCTCACACGATGGGAATCTTCAAAAACACTTGATTCATTTATTGCAGCAAGTCCTGAACGGTCATATAGAAGATGAACGCCTAACTCAAGAGCAAGTCTGGACTGTGCACTATTTTACGACACCATAAATAAGTGACATGGTGTCTCATTACATAAAAAATGACGCTCTTTTTGAGCGTCATTCTGCTTGTGACATGATTGAAATCACTTTTTCATAATAGTCTGTTGCTTGTTTGTACTTTCCTGAAGTTTTTAATTCCTGAGCAACCCATAGTGAATATTTTTGGATATAAATGAAATCATTAATTGTTTCAAAATACACTACAGCAGCTTTTAGTGCTTGAATTAAAGCATCTTTATCATGTGTTCGGTAACAGTATTCATAAATTTTAAAGTGATGATCAAACTCTTCTAACCCACTACGATCGCTTTTGATTTCATATCCTTTATCGAGCCAATTTAAAATCTCTGCTGTATTTTGATAATTTACATAACCTTCTATGAGAGAAAGGACGCTGTACAACTTACTTTTCACTTCTAATTTGTAATCAAAGCTTTGCATGAAATACTCAAGAGCTTTTTCTTGCTCTCCTAATGAAGAATAAATCTCCCCCATATTGTTGTATAACATCCCAAAGTAGTCTGTTCGTTCTGTGGCACTAATCACTTTTACCGCACGATGATAATGCGATAATGCCTCCGTAAACCTTCTTCTTCTTTTTAAAGATAATCCTATAATTAAATGACATTCTACAATTCTCTCTAAATAAAAATGCTCTTGAAAATACTCTAATGCGATTTTCACGTTTTCGATTGCAGGTAAGTACTCTGTAAAACGATAGTAGGAAGCCCCAATAATGTACCGCATATCAGCAATTTCCCAATCTGGAAAATTAGCCTTTGGAATCTCTCTATTCAATAATTCTAACAACTTAAAAGATTCTTCTTTTGAATTATCATCAAACAGTATCAAACTTTTCATCGTTAAGAATCTAAGTTTGTTTTCGCGAGATAATTGATCCTCTATCCAACCAATTTGCTTCAAATATTCACCCTTACCATCAGGCATAATTTGAAATCTCCCTAATGCAAGTAATAAAGTAATATATAAGCTTTTTGACTGATTAACGACCGGGTGATTTAAGTATTTGATTACTTGTTCCTGTTTACCACGATCTTTCCTAGTTAAAATAGCATCTTTTAATATTTCATTAATCTCATTTTCAATTTTCTTAGCTTGCTCCCCAAAATCGTGATACAACAGGACATTTAATCCTAATCTTTCAAATAGTAGTTCTAATACCTCTTCACTAGGTGATGTTAGATTATTTTCGATTTTACTTAAATATGAAACCGAACAAATACCACGTGCTAAAACAGCTTGTTTCATCTCCTGACGCATTCGTTCAATCTTAATCAGGTTCCCATAATTATTTTCCATTAAAGACATAGCCCCTTCGACCTAATTAATTGCATCTCTTAAATTTTCCTCTACTTTATTCGTTTTTAGGAAATTCCATTCTAAAATCACTTAAATTTTACGGGTTATTCGTATAAGTTTCCCAACCTACGACAGTTCGAAAGACCTGAATACCATGATAAAATTTAACTAATAAATCACTACTAGGTAGTCTAAATGAATCATAATCCTGAAGTCGGATTTACGTTTTTCGGAGGTGAATATTGCTAATGGGTAAATTAAGTTTCCTTCTCGCTGAAGATTATATCAAGCCAAAAATTTATTTCCGCTCTAAAACTTCTACTGATAGCATTATCTATTCTAAAGATACTAAAAAGCAATTTCGTGGACTTGACTATCTATCACAAATGTTACTCTCAACTACCGGATTTATCGTCAATGCATTTCAAATTGATTACTATCAATTGTTACCTCGATTAATTTTTGAGTCAATTGATGCTCATAAAATATCAAAAAAACTATATCTAGTCGGTCCAGAATTATCACTTTCTATCATTAAGCGTGGTTTTACAACAACTTATGATAAACATTTTTACAACTTTGAATATCTGAACATTGAAAATAATCAGGACGATCTGTTGAATCAATGTGTTGAACTATTAAAAGAAGGACATGTAGTTTATTTACTTCCAGAAGCTACGTTTCATTGGGAACCAAGTTTCCTAAGAGAAAATGAATATAGCACCATACCGTCTTGTAGTAGCCTTCTGAGCCAACTCGCTAATGCACCCGTTTTAACTACACATGATAAGAGCGATAACATCGTTATTCTTCATCCAGATTTTCCAAGTGAATATAGTGGATCTTTGAGTGATTGTATTGAACAACAATCTCAAACTATTTATCAGTCATTGACAAACTGAAATTTCAATTATCATAGCTAACAAGTTATGTAATTATATCAAACTCTAAATGGGGGAATAATCATGAAAAAAGTAGCAGGAATTCTTTGTATCGCAGGAGCAGTATTGTTATTAGGAAGCATCAAGCCAATGGGTGAAGATTTACCTCGTATTGTTAAGATTGAAGAGCCTGTTAAACAATTTGGTGAAGATTTGCCACGAATTGTTAAAATTGAAGAGCCTGTTAAACTTTTCGGAGAAGACTTACCTCGTATTGTATATTTTGAAGAAAAATCGAGCTCTTTGCATGAAGAACTCCCAAGATTAATTTAATTAAAATTACAAAGACGCCTCGTGCGTCTTTTTTTGTTTTTGAAAAAAAGATAAATGAATTATATATTTCCCTCCATTTTTTCCTTTTTACTTATATAATAAACAGGGACAACTTAGATGCACTCTCATATGCCGCCCTTGTCGCTAGTTTAATGAATAAAGGAGCTTGAACATTGAATGAATCAAAATCGTCATGGAGCTTAAAACTCTTTTTAAGTTCTTCGCTTGTATTATCCGGGACAGCGTTCGTCCCATTTAACTTGGATTCATCTGGAATCCAATCAACCGTCGCCGAGGCCGCTTCAACTTACACGACAACCGCCAACTTAAACCTTCGATTAAGTGCCGCAACGTGGAGCCCTGTTCTCTTGACAATCCCGTCCGGCTCTAGCGTGACTTATGTCAGTACATATGGTTCATGGTATAAAGTCAGTTATGGAGGAAAAACCGGTTATGTTTCCTCTCAATACGTGAACGTCTCGAGTACTTCAAATTATTATAAAACAACAGATCGGTTAAACATGAGACTCACTGCTGCTTCCTGGAGTGATGTCGTTACCGTCATTCCTGCCGATGCTACTGTCAAATATGTCAGTCGCTATGGCTCATGGTATAAGGTCACGTTTAACGGGAAGACCGGTTATGTCGCATCGGACTATTTAACACCGACTAGCGCCCCAGTCCCACCGTCAGACTATTATAAAACGACAGCAAACTTAAATATGCGTTTGAGTGCCGCTTCTTGGAGTGATGTCGTCACGACGATTCCTTCTGGCGCAACCGTTAAGTATGTGAGCCGCTACGGCTCATGGTATAAAGTCACTTATAACGGGAAGACCGGTTATGTCGCATCAGATTATTTATCGGCTACTTCAGCTCCGGTGACACCATCATCTTATTATGAGACGACGGTCAACCTAAACATGAGACTCAGCGCCGCTTCTTGGAGCGATGTCTTGACGGTCATTCCGGCTGGATCGGTTGTCAAATATGTCAGCCGTTACGATTCTTGGTATAAAGTCACCTATAACGGAAAAACCGGTTATGTCGCCTCCGAATACCTCAAACCGACGACAGTCACAACACCGACCGATACGAACGGAACTGGTAAAACGGTTGTCATCGATGCTGGGCATGGCGGAAATGACTCCGGTGCCACGTACGGTTCCGTTTACGAGAAAGTGATTGTACTTGATATCGCTCAGCGACTCGCGAGCGTATTATCGAATACGTATGATTATAATGTGAAATTGACACGTTCAAGCGATACTTATATTTCGTTAGCAGACCGTGTTTCTCTGAGTAAATCCTACAAGTCTGATGTCTTTGTCAGTCTTCATGCGAACTCCTCTGTATATAACACTGCAAATGGACATGAGGTACTCGTACCAACGTCAGAAAGTTATACGACTAACCCTTACGTCTCTGCTAGCCGTACCCTTGGCTCAACTATAAATAAGGAAATCGGTTCACGGATCTCGACGATTCAAAATCGTGGCGTGAAATATCAGAACGTATACGTAGTCGGGAAAAACATCGCCCCGTCTACACTCGTGGAGTATGGATTTATTAGTAACTCCAATGACCGTTCTTACTTGTTAAGTACGACATATCGTCAGCGCATGGCCGAAGCGACTGCTTCTGGTATTCATCAATTCATGCGTGCATACTATTAAAAATAAGGAACTTAGCACTCAGGCTAAGTTCCTTATTTCATGTCTTTTAGATCGATTCGCCAAATCATGTGCGGTGCACCGGGTCCCCAATAATGTTCGAGGACAAGGGTCGGTGCCCCCAATCGTTTTTGCCAATACGTTTGCGCACTTGGAAATCCTGCATCTAAATAGAAGACATGTCTTTTTTGTGCAAGCATTTCACGTCGCATTTCGGATAATACATACTGTCCTACGCCTTGTCGCTGCATGCCCGGAGTCACGTACACACTCCCTAATTCAATCGCATCGCGTTCTAGCTCCAGATGTCCCGAGATAATCTCATTCGGAGGTAATAACGCTCCCGCTCCGACAATGGCACCATCCTCTTCTACGACGTACAGGTGAACCGTATCATCATCGAAATGATCCTGAATCGTCGTATTCAGACGCGCCACTTCTTCATCGAGTAAATCAGCATCTTCAAAACGCTCTCGTCGAATCAAATCACTCAAACTCTCCATGAATAAGCGCTGCAAAGATTTCACGTCTGATTGTTCGAGTGCACGAAAATTCAAGACGTCCACTTCCTTTTCTTTTTTTGTCCTACTCTTTACCCTCGCGCAAACGTCGCGTAACACTTGGATACGAGGGAAGCATTTCTTCAAGTGGCTCATAATTTAACTTCCCGTACGTCTTCCATATGACGATAATCGCTGCCGTCCATAAGATAATCGTCAAATGAATAAACCCGATCGGATAACCATCTTCCGCTTCAAATCCGACCATCACGAGCATCACATTGAACATCGTGTGCATCAAAAAAGCAGACCACAAATTACGCGACGAGCCATTGTATACCCAAGTGATGAGGATCGTATAGGCCATCACGGCTAACCCGTACGCCCAAAACGGCAAGTTTCTCTGTCCTGTTCCAATCATAAAGAAGAGCGGAACGTGCCAAAGTGTCCAAACGATGCCTAATGTCAAACTGGCCCAGAGCGGGGCGAGTCTTGACTGCAACGCATCGAGTAAGTAGCCACGCCATCCATACTCTTCTTGCAACGTCCCACCGAGAAACAGCATGTAGAGGAAATAAGGGACAACCCACCATGGTTCGCGAACGATTAAGGCACCACTTCGATCCGTCCACCAGTAGGCAACAAGAAATAAGAATGGAATCAATACGAATGGAATCGCATATGTTTTCCAACTCATTTTAAACTGAATGCTCTTTCGAAGCAGGTGTTTGACTCCCGCCCCACCTCGAAGTCGATACATCGTGAGAAACCCGGAAATGCTAGGTCCAAACGCCCCCAAGATGACGATTGCCATGATCGGTAAATCGGTCCACCAATAAAGACTCATCCAAACTACCCATGAATAGCCGAATGCAATCAATAAAAAGAAAAGAATGAATTTGTTTTTATACATTGTCAGCACCCCTTCAGCAATCTAGTACCCGTTATTTGATGCGAAGAATAACATTTGATTTTTTTATATGTAATTTTAAGTGTTCCGCATATAATGAAGTGATGAATGGATTAAATAACCCTATGAGGTATCGACACTATGGAACAGATTAGCACGCATGCAACGAGTCACAATGGATTTTTGATGATGCTCGCCTTCTTCATTGCCAGCGTTTCTGCCTTGATGGCGCTTGAATTAGCGAAACGGGTCAAAGGAGGTTTGACATCTTCTCATCGTATTTGGATTTTGTTTGGAGGTACCACGCTAGGTCTTGGGATATGGTCCATGCATTTTGTGGCCATGCTCGGTCACGCTTCCTTACATGAAAGCACCTATTCCATCTGGCTCATTATCGGATCGATGATTCCGGCAATCGCTGGATGCATTCTGTCGTTTGGTTTGATTTCTCGCAAGACGACATGGATGTCCTTACTGCAATCTTCCGGTTTGATGGGATTCGGGATTGTCAGCATGCATTATATTGGCATGAAATCCATCCAAGGTGTTCAATTGGACTTTGATCCCTCATGGGTATTGGTATCCATCGGCATCGCATGGGGCACTTCCTTCCTCGCCTTATGGGTTGGTTTCTTTTCGTCCTACGCTACGGCACGGACATCCTTGCCCGTGAAACTGATGTTCTCTCTTTTGATGGGAACAGCGATCTTCAGTATGCATCTTACCGGAATGCAAGCAACAACCATTATTCCGGATGCCTCACCCGTGAGCCGAGTCCCGATTGACCCGACCTTACTCGCATGGCTCGTCACAAGCATCGTGTTTCTTTTGTTCGGGATGTACTTGATCGCCTATACGCTAGACCGCCAAATTCAAAAACGAGATCTCTTCCAAACGACGATTTTAGAGTCGACAACGGATGCAGTGGTGACGACAACAGGTGACGGTGAAATCCAATATCAAAATCAAGCGTTCGCTCACTTATTCGAGGGATATGCGACAGAACCTTTTTTTCAGGATTATCACCCTTTATTATCAGTTCAACAGCCGTTCCACCAGCCAATACAGATTGAAACGAATCAACGCACGTTAGAAGTGACGTCTTATCCACTTCAAAATGACTCGAACAATCAGATCCTCTGGTTCATCCGGGATGTGACCAAAACGGTCGCTTCCCAGCGTCTGATTGAACATATGGCCTTTCACGATGCGTTGACCGATTTACCAAATCGTCATAAACTCGATTCCCTCTTACAAGAGAGCGTCTCACAGGAGCGCTCGGTCGCCTGTTTATACATCGACGTGAACCGTTGGCGTTTCCTAAGCGATATCCTTGGGCATCACGGAGCGGATGAGTTAATTATTCAAGTCGCCGAACGTCTCAAATACACGATTCACATGGACGATGTGTTGACGCGAATCGGCCCATCCGAGTTTATCATCTTACTGTTCGCGCAACGAAGTTCACTCGCTCACCAAAAAGCAGAGAAATGTATCAAGGCGATTTCATCTACGTTCGATGTGGATGGCACGACACTCGAATTGACGATGAGTGCCGGAATCAGTCATTATCCGAAAGATACACATTCCCCGAATGAATTGATTCAATTCGCTCGTTTGGCTGCCCATGAGTCTAAACGTGACGGGAAGAACAAAATCAAGACGTTTGAAGAGTCGTCTCGTCCTCAAATTTTTCGTCATATCGAGATAGAAAAAGCACTCGTTACCGCATTGAGTAAAGATGAGCTCACACTCGTCTATCAACCGAAAATCGATTTGAAGCGGAATCGATTAGAAGGCGTGGAAGCGTTACTTCGATGGCAACATCCGAAAATCGGAAAGATTGACCCGTCTGACTTTATTCCGATTGCAGAAAACACGGGGTTAATTCATTCAATCGGCAATTGGGTGATTCGGGAAGGCTGTCGTACTTGGGTACGTTGGCAACGTAGCGGAATTCGTCCATTTACGTTATCCCTAAACGTCTCCCCGCTCCAATTCGCGCGAGAAGACTTTGTCGATACGCTACAGTCCATTCTATTAGAGACAGGGATGGACCCGATGTATCTCGAATTGGAAGTGACCGAGTCTTCGATGCTTTCATACGAGGCCTCGACCCGGGAGAAACTGACGCAGTTGCATCAACTCGGGATCCTCATTTCTCTCGATGATTTTGGGACCGGCTATTCTTCGTTCAGCCAACTTCGGGAACTTCCTGTGCAAGTATTAAAAATCGATCGGTCGTTTATCGAGAACCTGTTCACCGACCGCAATCAAGAGGCCATCGTCCGCTCGATGATTCAACTCGGTCACAACCTTGGTATGAAAGTTCTAATGGAAGGCGTGGAAACATCAGCTCAACTCGAATGGTTACTCAAGGAATCCTGTGATTATGTACAAGGTTACTATTTCAGTCGCCCCTTGCATGAGACAGACGTTCCACTTCACGTAAAACAAACAACGACCTATCTCGAGTTCGGGAAACACTAAAAAAATCGCTTCTGTCACCTGACAGAAGCGATTTTTGATTACGACACGCGTTCTTTTTCTTCTTCTCGAATCAAATGATATTGGTCGAGAATCAACTGGGTCAACGTGTCCCCTTCATGAAGATGAAGGTATTTTTCAATCGTTGATGAGATGCCGTGTTCTTCGATCGACAAGTTGAGTTCTGACGATTCCGAATCCTCTGGGTTGTAGTAATGAAGGGCTGCCGCAATCCCGTAAGCGAGTTCGTTCGGCTCGATGCCGTTATCCATCAATTCACGTGCCGGCTTGACGAGACGGTCGCTCGGTCCGAGTTTACGAATCGGTGAACGGGCCACACGCGACACTTCGTCCTTCAATTTCGGGTTTTCAAAACGCTTGATGATCTTTTGAATGTATCGGCTATGCTCTTTCGCCTCGAATCCGTATTTCTCAAGCAATAACCAACCTGTCTCATATAAAGCACCTTGAACGACTTGACGCACACGGCGATCTTGTAGTGCTTCGTCAATCGTCGACTTCCCGAACAAGGAACCGATATAAGAAGCAATCGCGTGTCCCGTATTGACCGTGAATAATTTCCGTTCGATATACGGTCCAATCTCTTCAACCCATGTCACACCTTGAATCGGTGGTTGTTCGTTGAGCCCTTGTGTCTCGATGACCCATTCATGGAACGTCTCGACTTCCACGTAAAGTGGATCCTCATGTTGTTGAAGGGGAACGATGCGGTCGACTGCTGCGTTCGGGAAGAAGACATTCGCTTCCCCGACACCACCACACGCCTCTACTTCTTGGCGAAGAATCGCACTCCCACCAATCATGTTCTCACATGCGATGACATAGACCGGTGCATCTTCGACTTCACGAGCACGAAGTCCTTCGCTGATCAACGGTGCCACTTTTGAGAGAAGTGACGGCCCGACAGCCGTCGTCACGAGATCTGCTTCTGCGATCAAGTCCACGACCCGAGCTGGTTCTTTCAAACTGTTGACACCTCGTACCCGGTCGACGACGACACGATCGACGCCGTCTTCCGCGAACCCGACCTCATAATGACGTTTTGCCTCAAGCGCTTCGATGACCGTATCATTGATGTCGACAAACGTCACCTCGTAACCGCTTTGGTTGAGCAACAATCCGATAAAGCCTCGTCCGATGTTCCCTGCCCCAAAATGAACAGCTTTCATTTACGCCACCTCTTCCATGAAGAGCGCCAAGATTTCTTCTTTGGTCTTCGCCTGAACAAGGCGCTCTACATTGCTTTCGTCCGAGCAGAGAATTGCGATTTGCGAAAGGAGCTCTAAATGTTCATCATTCACGCCTGCAATTCCGATGACGAGTTTGGCCGTCTGCCCCCCAAAGTCGACACCGTCTGGTACTTGCAGGAACGAGATCCCCGTCTTCTGAACCGCTGATTTCGCTGCTTCTGTACCGTGTGGAATGGCGACGTGATTTCCGATATAGACGTTTGCGATCGCTTGACGTTCATGCATCGCTTCAACATACTCCGGCGTCACACAGCCGGCGTCTTGTAGGACGGCTCCGGCTGCTGTGATCGCTTCCTCTGTCGTAGCGAATGATTGGTTAAGTCGAATCATCTCTGTTTGAATGAATGGCATTTTAATTTCCTCCTAATGGCTAAACCGTGTCTCTATCTGTTCTGAGTTCAAGAAATTTTGCTGCGTTCCGCTTTAATTTCTTCTACCAATTGGTCGTAGTAGTCGGCGTTCAAGAAGTTTGTGACCGAACGATGAATCGCATTCGGTGCTTGTGCTTCCGCACGCTCTGTTAAATCTTCGTGTGTGATAACAAACTGGGCATCTTTCGGCAAGTTGCTGATCGACGTGTTCGTTACCTTAATTGGCAAGTTCGCTTTGTTGACCTTGTTTCGGAGAACCGATGCCCCCATAGCACTTGATCCCATCCCTGCGTCACAAGCGAAGATGATATGGTCCACTTGATCAAGACGATCTGTCACGAGAGCTGATGCGTAAGACTGTTTACCCTTCATCGCGCTCACGTTTTGTGTCGCTTCTTCGAGTGATACTTCCTCTGCTGCGCTCGATTTCAAGATGACGCTCGCCACAGCGAATGTGACCGTTGCTGACAAGAGAATCCCTGCCACGAGGCCGAGGTACGAACCGCGTGACGCCATCGCGAGAATGGCGAAGATACTACCTGGTGAAGCCGGTGCGACGAGACCGACATCAAAGAGTACGAACGTGAAGATCCCTGTCGCCCCCCCTGCGATCATCGCAAGGATTAAGACTGGCTTCATCAATACGTATGGGAAGTAAATCTCGTGAATCCCACCGAGGAAATGAATGATCGCTGCACCCGGTGCCGTACGTTTCGCTGCGCCTTTGGCGAAGAACATATATGCGAGAAGTAATCCAAGACCTGGTCCTGGGTTCGCTTCAAGTAAGAAGAGAACTGATTTTCCAGCGTCTGCGACTTGATCGACACCAAGCGGGCTTAAGATCCCGTGGTTGATGGCGTTGTTCAAGAAGAGAACTTTTGCTGGTTCGATGAACAGACTTGCGACCGGAAGCAATTTCGCGCCGACGATCCAGTCAACACCTGCCGCCATGACTTTATCGAGGGCACTCATGATCGGACCGAAGATTTCGAATCCTCCAAGCATGAGAAGTCCACCGATGATTCCCACTGAGAAGTTGTTGACGAGCATTTCAAATCCTGCTTTAACTTTGCCTTCAAGGGCACGGTCGACTTGGCGGATGACATAACCACCGAGTGGACCCATGATCATCGCACCGAGGAACATCGGAATGTCTGTTCCGACGATGACCCCCATCGTGGCGAGTGCCCCGACGACACCGCCTCGTACGTCGTGAAGTAATTTACCACCTGTGAAACCGATGAGTAATGGTAAGAGATAGGTGATCGTTGGACCAACGAGTTCTGCTAAGTTTTCGTTTGGCCACCATCCTGTCGGAATGAAGAGTGCTGTGATAATCCCCCAGGCAATGAAGGCACCGATGTTCGGCATGACCATCCCACTGAGGAAACTACCGAATCGTTGAACTTTGACTCGGACCCCGCCCGAGCTCGCTTGCGTATTCGCCATGTATAAAACCTCCAGTCGTTTAAATGTGAAAGGTTGAATGTGTAGTGTAGCTAACCGGTTTGTGCTCTACACCCATATTGTATGTCTAGAGTAAGCGCTTTCTCAATTCAATCCAGTTCACACTTTGGCAACATTTTGTGCCAAATAAAAAAATGACCATGGTTCGGTCATTTTTCGTACAACGTCTCGTGAATCATTTTCTTCATGCATTCGTGCAGGAGTAGACGAAGGTCTTCTTTTGTTCCCGTGCTGTATAGATGCATATGCTCCTCACTCTCAATGAGTGATCCACTGATGGCGCTCAAGAACTGAAGCTCGACATCCCGTGCTTCTTCCGGCGCAAGCAATACAAGGAGACGTGTCACGGGTTCGGTCGACTGATCCATCATAAGAAGCGGAATCGGTGTCGTTAAATCAAACGCGAACACACTCGCCTTCTCAATCGAGGCATGTCGTCCGTGGAACAATGCCAGTTTCGTACCCGGCACACCAAGACCCGCGACCTCGTGACGACGCAGCAGTTGGGCTGAGAGCTGGATCCCGCTTTGTACGAGATCACGTTCTTCTAAATGTGTACCGATATCAAGCAAGATATCTTCTAAACGGTCCGTGTTGTTAAGTGTGACCAAATCAAACTGGTCATCCATACGTTCAAACGTCTCCACGAGTTCCCCAAGTTCGGCAAAATCAAGCATCGTTGAACGAGGCTTCGTTACGAGTGTCTGAAAGGATTGTGGTAATGACAACAAGAGGTGACGGACGCGTTGCACTTCTTCACTCGTCAACAGCGGATTGACGATTAACGTCGGCACCGCTAGCGGTGGCAACGGTACGGTCGACAAGATGACATCATATTCTTCAAGTCGATGCTGTTCGAGTCCGAATAGAGACGAGTTGACGACATCTTGCATCTCTGGGAACTCTTGACGTACACGGTTGACGAGCATCTTCGACGAACCAAGTCCGGCCGAACAGACGACGAGCGCCCGATATTCACGACGGCGCACCGGTTTGACGAGTGCTGCCGCAAAGTGCATCGCCCAAAAGACCGTCTCTTCTTCGGAGAACGTACTCGTTCCAAAGACGATGTCGGCAGCCTGTTGAATGGCCGAACGAAGCCCCGGATAGTCCCGGTCGATATGAGGCTTGACCGTACTCGTTTCCGGCAAAGCCTGCGTGTTCATACTCGAGAGGATGTGCGCGAGCAGTCCCCGTTCGAGAGCCGCGTCATCCGTAAAGGTAAACCCGTAAATGAGCGAGACGTGATGAATTAGTTTATGCACCCGAATCTGCATGATCCAGCGTTCTTCCTCGTCTTCTTTCATCTGATCTTTAATTGAGCGCAGACGGTTCGCTTCCTCAGCGAACCAGACTCGTTCCGCCATCGAGTAAGTGATGCCGAGTGCCTTTTCCATATCTGTGGCGACTTTCAAATAGTCCTCGGACCGTCCTTTTGTATACATTTCTAAAAAGAATCCGGCCGCTAACCGCTCTTGTTGCACGCCGTAAGCGAACGTGACCCGCATGATGGTGCGGTCATCCATCCGCTCAAACGAGTGCGATTTTAAATAATCATAGCCGTCTCGAAGACCTTCAAGCATCTCTTCGCATGGAACAGTCTTCAAAAAAGCAGGAATGTAGTCATCTTCTCCGCGAACGAAGCGGTAAAATGCGAGCGTGTCCCAGTGAGCAAGCAGCGCGTTGATGAGTAGTTTACGCTTCTCGGACTCATAGCCGAGCACTCTAGCTCCGACTCCTTTTTTCCGCTCAACTTCTAGGTGATACTCTTCAAACCATCGATCTAACTTCTCTAAGTCTTGTGTCAATGTGCTCGGCGAGACGTGCATCTGTTTGGCGACCGCCTGCAATTTAAGCGTATCGTTCTCAAATAAGAGGCGCCACGCGAGCTCAAATAAGCGGTCCTCGCTCGTCGGGATCGCTTCTGCGGATAAAATGAGGTCTTCTCGTAATTGCTGCTTCGCAGACGGTTTGCCAACCAGGCTCAGTCCATGCCCACGTTGCCAAGCGAGCTCGAGCTCAAACTCTTTTAAGATGCCTTCAAGTAATTGTCGTTCCCGTTGAATCGTTCGCTCAGACAAATTCACCGCCTGCGCGATTTCGGCGAGCGGTGTCGATGTCTCGGTTGCCAATAAGTGTAGTAAAATCGAACGCTCTCGTGCGCTCCACTCATGTCTCATGCTCATCCATCCATTCTTCGACAAGTAGTCGGTATTCCTCGAGCGACAGGAGTTGTCGGACTGACCGGACACGTGCGGTCGGATGGGTGACCGGGGTCGCCCCTTCCTGATAGAGAATCAAATCCACCTCATTCGGGATGTTTTGAATCGTTCCGTGCGTAATCGTACAAGACAAGCGCCCCTCGCTTGCCTGTGCGAACAACTTCGCCGCCATCGCACTTGTCACAAACCCGCTATGGCAAGCAATGTATACGTTCATGTCAGCCCTTCTTTCGTCGCTTATCTTTATCTAATCATAAGTTGGAACCGCTTACTTCTCCTACTATTTTGCTTGTTGGCAAAGATATCGGCAAGCAGTAAAAAGCACCTCTCCTAAAGAAAGGTGCCTTACACTGTGTTCAGTTTATTCCACTGTCACCGATTTCGCCAAGTTACGTGGCTTGTCGACGTCACAACCACGAGCGAGCGCCGCGTAATATGCCATCAACTGAACCGGCAATACGTTGATGAGCGGTGCTAAGAGTGGCTCGACATGTGGCAAGATGAAGTCATCGTTCTCATGTTCGACGCCTTGCATGGAAATGATACAGGCGTTCGCGCCACGGGCGACGACTTCTTTGACGTTCCCACGAATATTCAAGTTCGTCTTCGGTTGCGAGATGAGCGCGATGACCGGTGTCCCGTCTTCGATCAACGCGATCGATCCGTGCTTCAGTTCCCCGCCCGGGTAGCCTTCCGCTTGAATATATGAGATTTCTTTTACCTTGAGTGCCCCCTCAAGACAGACCGACGCATCGAGTCCACGTCCGATGAAGAACGTGTTTGGTGTCGTCTTCAAATAACGTTCCGCAAGGTCTTCGAACAACTCTTTTTGCGCCATGATCGAGTCCATGATGGTCGCAACACGAGCGAGCTCTGGCATCAGGTCGAACGGTAATTCTTTCCCTGTCGCACGGGCGATGTCATATGCGAGAATCGCAAGAACAGCGATTTGCGCCGTATACGCTTTTGTCGATGCGACCGCAATCTCTGGTCCGGCGTGAAGAAGCATCGTCTCGTTCGCTTCACGCGACAATGTCGATCCCGGTACGTTCGTCATGGTAAGTGCTTTGTATCCGCGTTTCTTCACTTCGACGAGGACAGCACGGCTGTCCGCTGTCTCACCAGATTGTGATAAGAAGACGAACAACGGACGTTCACTTAAGAGCGGCATATTGTAGCCGAATTCAGACGAGACGTGCACTTCTGTCGGAATGCCGGCGATGCGCTCCAAAATATCTTTTCCGACGAGTCCGGCGTTATAGCTCGTCCCACATGCGACGATATAGATCCGGTCCGCTTCCGATACGAGCTCGCGCACGCCTTCTGTGAGTTCGATGTCGCCGTTCTCGTTCTGGTAATGCTGGATGATGTTGCGGATGACGGCCGGTTGCTCGTCCATCTCCTTCAACATGTAATGCGCGTACGTGCCTTTCTCGATGTCTGACGCATCGATCTCGGCCGTGTATGGCGCGCGTTCGAGCACGTCACCGTCGAGCGTCTTGATCGTCGCCGACTCACGTGTGAGGATGACGATCTCGCCATCGTGGAGCTCGAGATACTGGTCCGTCACCTGGAGCATCGCCATCGCGTCTGATGCGACGACGTTGAACGTGCCGTCACCAAGTCCGACAAGGAGCGGTGACTTGTTCTTGCCGATATAGAGGCGCTCTTTGTCCTCTGAGTCGATCATCGCGATCGCATACGAACCGTGGAGGTCCGAAAGCGTCTTGCGGAACGCCGCCTCGACGTCGCCGAGCTCGACAAAGTGTTTCTCCATGAGCAAGACGATGACTTCCGTGTCCGTCTCTGAAAGGAACGGAGCGTCGAGCGTGGCTTTCAATTGTTCGTCGTTCTCAATCACGCCGTTATGCACGAGCGTGAAGCGTCCTGTCGTACTTTGATGCGGGTGGGCGTTCGGTACGCTCGGTACCCCGTGTGTCGCCCAACGCGTATGGCCGATTCCAATCGTTCCTTCAGCATCAGCCGGTACGATGTCACGGAGTGCTTGAATTCGTCCTACTTCTTTGAACGTACGAACGTCCTCGCCGACTAAGGCAATTCCTGCTGAATCATAGCCACGATACTCGAGCTTTTCAAGCCCTCTCAATAAAATTTCTTTCGTTCCAACTTGTCCGATCATCCCTACGATTCCACACATAAACAAATCTCCTCTATGCTTCGATTTCTCGAAAAAGGAAACGGGCTTTTTTGAGTGATGTCATCAAGTCTCGTTTTGTCCGCCCGGTCACCCGAACGTTTTATCAAGACTCTCTCAGTCGTGACACGCGACTGGAAGGCATCCGCCGAAATCTCGATCACCTTCGTCCTCGTCAACTCCGTAGAGTTCTGGCGCTTTTATCTCATACCTAGCCGTTTCTCCAGATACGCTTTCATGCTATCGAGTGCGAGGCGTGTTGGATAGAGAAATCGTAAAAACCGTCATTCAATACTTTTTTACCGTTCATGTAAAAGTCACCACTTTCACTAAAAAGCCATCAATGTATCAGGTTTTCGAGTAGGGAGAGAACGGGCATGATACAAGTAACGAGTAAAGAAATGAGGGGACACACATGGGTGGTATCTTCCTATTGATCGGCATACTGTTATCCGTCTTATCCAGGTGGCTCGAATTTGAAGGGAATTACACGTTAGGGGACGTCATGTTGTTTCCTGCGATCTTCTTCATGGCGATGGCATTTTTCTGTAGTTTTCCTTACTTCAAAGAGTGGTGGGAAGACCACTCCACCCGTAAGAAAGCATTATTATTTGTGATTTTTGCCGCAGTCGGCATTCTTTGTCTGCAAGCCGCTTTCTGGTTTGTCGTTTGGCGCGATCAATGGCTCGGACTTCTTCTCCTTCTTCCCTTTGCGGCATGTGTGGGGTTCATCGCTCGGTTATTCAAATAAAAGGAGGATGCGCAATCGCACATCCTCTTTGTTAATTCACGGTGAAGTCAACCATCACACCGTAATGATCACTCGGTATAACGTTCTTACTCGTTCGTACGTCTCCAAATACATCGACATGCTGAACCTCGATCTCACTCCATTCCGAACGGAACAGAATCCAATCATATCGTTCAGGCTGCTCGAGATGGGAAGATTGCAAATATGGATTGTGCTTTACGTCTAACGTCGGGCGTGCCTCTTCGCCAACAAACATAATCACGTCCGACCACCCCCCATCCGATAAATCTTGATAGATAGAGGATTGAGGATTGTCATTGAAATCTCCACATAACACCTCGACCGATTTTTGGCGTCCTTTGTGTAACCAACCTCGCACCGCTGCCATCTGACGTTCTCGAATCGACACGGAACGCCAATTCAGATGTACGTTCGTGAGTCCCCATTCCTGACCACCGAGCGTAAACGTCACTCGGGTCGCACAAAAGTTTGACTCTTCCACATCCTCTTCCCAAATCGCTTCAACTGATGATAAGGGAAATTTACTCAAAAAAGCGAGTCCTTCGTCCGGGGAGTCAGGATAAGGATGAAAGACGCAGAACGGATAACCCGTCGTTTCCGAAATGTCATGAGCCACACTACCTTCTTCGTAAGAACGGACTTCTTGTAGTGCAATCACGTCCGCATCGATTCGTTTTACTTCTTGGCAAATCGCTTCGATTCGTTTTTGCCATGACGTGTCATGGTTCCAGATGTTATATGTCGCAATCCTCACTTCATGCTCCTACTTTCTCGAGTGAGTCACGCACTCCCCCATTTTTGTTCTTCTTTTAACTCTCGTTCCGTGACATAGTTCTCATCAAGTCGGACCATATGTTGTTCATACAATCGATGCATCATTATAGAACTCGGTATGAGCACTGCAATCGTTATAAAGAAAGCGAGTGTCGAAATCTGCCCTGTAACGGTGAAGTATAAAAAGACGATCACAAGTGGGTACGTAACTAAACCGGTGATTGAGTTCCAATGCGCGAGTCGTTTCGCCTCTCTCGATGTCAGATAACGTTTCTTGATTGCTTCTCGGTCCCATGTCTTCTTCCATGCAGGTAAGGCAGCGATTTCCGAAATCACCAATACACCTACTAACGAAATCCACCCTTTCTCTACAGCGAAGAAAAGCATGAGTGCGAGTGCACCGCTCATCATACTGGTAGTCCACTTTCCCGATTCATCAAATGTCGTCAACTCTCTCATCTGCTCACGTTTGTTCACGACGTTGCTCCTTTTCGTATTCGCGGACTTCACGAATCTCTTTTAAATCTTGATCCGTCAAATAGTTCTCATCATAAGACTGAATGACGCGGTCAAAGCGCTTCGCCAAATATTCAATCCCGAAAAACGTCAGCTGCGAAAGGAGGAACACACGGAACGATTGTGGACCTGTCGCTTCACTCGTGAAGTAAAAGAGTCCGTAAATCCCGACCCCCGTCAAGGCGAGCGTGTGTGCCATCATTTTGAATGATAAGAGGTTACGTGCCTTTTGATTCGTCACAAAACGCAGCCACATCCGATATCGGATAAATACACTCGTCAGAATTGCGGCAAGTGCCACATATAACGATCCCGTGATCACCCCACCTGAAAGCGTCCAATATGAGGCGTAAATCAAAAAACTGACGACGAGCCCGATGACGATGATGCCAACACCCCATCCGGTCCAACGGTCTACTTTTAAAATCGTGTCGATTTGCGCTTTTACTTTTGGTGATAGTTCCATATGTTCTCTCCTCCTTCCAACACTTCTTCATACGTCGGTAGTTCTGACTGATGAGCATGAATCCGCTCTTCCCACTTTTTCTCTCGATACGATTTCGTCAACCCCCAAAGGGCGACAATCCCACCGGTCAGGATGAAAGCATCTTCGTTCACATACATCGGGATGAAGAGCACAAATAACGAAACAGCACTAATCCAACAGTCAACGAGTCGATAGCGTAACACGCGAGCGACCGCTTGATGTTCGGCAAAATGGCGAATGACTCGATATTCCATATATCCTTTATAAGCCATGCCCATCGATACGACCAACATGACCGGGATGACCCACATCGCCTGTGTCCGCAACATCACGATGAACGAAATCAAGAAAATGACGAGTACGGGCCAACCAAAGAACCGCTCGAACTGTTTGGCATGCGTTACTGTGAGTTCAAATGGACGATTCATGCGAGACCCTCCCTTCAATCACTTCCTCATACGTCGGTAATTCCGGATCGATTTGTTTAAGTTGCTTCGTGAACCACTTTTGCCGAGTCGGACTGAGTAGTCCCCATATCCCAAAAAAGAGACCGATCATAAGACCAAAATCTCCCGCTGTCAGCAGCGTCACCATAAGAGCCGTCAACAAAATCGCATCCACCCATTCGAATACGTATTGGAATATAAGCATTCGATGCGCCTTCGGATGTTTTGTCATTCGCCACATGATACGCATCTCTTGATAGCCCATCACGACGATGATTAAGGAGACCGAACCCATGATGGGAATGAGCCACATTTTATCTAATAAGAGAGCGACAATGACGGCCGTGACATAAAGAATCAAGTTGGGTACGGCATACCGTCGCATTCGTCGCATCCACTTTACGTCTTGCTCCACCTAGATCGCCTCCTTGTAAAATTGATACTCTCTACATCTTGTCGTTTTGTCTGCGTCTCCACGTTCCATGTCCATAGCATCGCACCACCAATGAATACCGTGACACATACATACGCCACGTTTGAGGTAAATAAGAATTGATGATTCAATGCGAGAAAGAAGGCAACACTGTTGATCCCGTCCCGAGCAAGCTGACGACGATATAACCCTTTCAATTCTGGTTGAAATGACAGGCGCATCCGATAACGCTTCACATATAAGATGTTCAACGGAATGAGTGTACAGGCGATATACAGGACGCCCCATGTAAGGTCATCCGTCCTCCATAAACTGATGGGAAACATGAGCACCACCAATGTTCCAAATATGCCGAAGATCCATTGCTCGAATAAACGTTTCCATGCCTTTTCTTGCGTTATGCGTTCATTCATCTCTTCAACCGTTGTTTCTCGGATTGATCCACCAAAGGCATGCGTTCTCCGAATTGTTTTTGGAAAGTCTGACCGAACACCATCCACAAGGTGAGAACAACAAAAATTGTCAATGTGTCAACTTGCATAAAGAGAAGCGCCACCGTGATCACAATGAGGATTGCTGAATCCACTAAATCGTATATGAGTTCCCATTTTAGAGACTTCACTTTATTTTTTTCGCTTTCATGCGTTCGATGTTTCTGATACTTGCTAACATCTATCCCAATCATCGCGATTCCGACAACAATGAGTGGAACTGTCAGCCCTACATTACCTTCGAAGTATGACACTGCAAGCGCCATGATTATGAACGCAAACGAGGTATATTTTATTCGAAGTGGTGACTTCCACCATGTATCTCCTTGTACAAATCGATTTTGATTGTTCACTTAACAAACACCCTTTCTTTACAGGATCTACCTTTCTTATACGCAATCTCCTCCTATATTGTTTCACATTTTCCGAATATTCTCGCAATGAATCGTTCGACTTTTTTCAACAATTGATAAATGAAACGTATCCGCTTACAAAGGTTATCTGCTATACTGTTAGCAAATTCATTCCCACAAATTTTTTTGAAAGGTGTAGAACTGTATGTCTCCGAAGTACAAGCAAGTTGCGAGTCAGATTGAAGCGGACATCGTCAATCACGTCTACCAACATACGAATAAATTATTGACCGAGGATGAGTATGCCAATAAATATGGCGTCAGCCGCAATACGGTCCGAAAAGCGATCGAAATCCTCGTCAACAAAGGATACGTCTATCAAGTTCAAGGGAGCGGCGTCTTCGTCCGTGACCATTACAATAGCGATTACATCAATTTAGAAAAGCTCCAAGGTCTCACAAGTGACTTCAGCGGTCGAAAAGTTGAGACGCGCGTCTTACACTTCGAACAGACGGTCGCGAACGATGAGGTCGCCGAACGTATGAAGTGCCCGATCGGGACGCCCGTCTACTTCGTGAAACGTCTACGTCTCGTTGATGATCATCCGTTCTCGGTAGAGGATTCATACTTCCGAAAAGAGCTCGTCATCTACTTGGATGAGAACATCGTCCAGAAGTCGATCTATACGTACTTGCGAAGCGATCAAAAACTTGCGATTGGATTCGCCGACCGAGTCATTTACGCAGACTTTTTAGATTCAGAGTCCGCCGACCTGCTCGACCTGAACGAGAATGACCCTGCACTAATCGTCGACAATACCGTCTATTTGACAAATGGACAAATCTTCGACGTCTCTCGTTCCATCCATCATTTTAAACATGTCAAAATGCTCAAAGTCTCGAACATCAAGTCCTAAACGCGCCCGAGAGATGCTTTTCTCGCGCGCATTTTTTATGCACTTTTTCGAAAAGTAAGGGTTTACACGAAAACGCTTTCGTGCTACTATCAACGTGTAGAAAATATTTGTACCTATGAATTTTAGTTATCCATACAAAAAGGAGAGATATTATGGTTTCTGAAACAATCGAGATCTCACCGGAAGATATTTTCGGTCTCATCGCCCTCTCGGGTGACGCCAAAGCGAGCTACCATCAAGCGATGCTCCTCATGCAAGAAGGAAAGAAAGAAGAAGCCGAGGCGGCAGTCGTTGCTGGTGACGCGACATTAAAAGAAGCACATGCGATTCAAACGAAATTCGTCACGCTCGAAGCACAAGGTAAATCGGCAACGGTCGGTGTCCTCATGGTGCACGCGCAAGATCACTTGATGAACACGATTCTCGTCAAAGAAATGCTTGGATATATGATGAACATGCAAAACGAAATCAACGAATTGAAAGGAATGAATCAACAATGATTAAAATCGGACTCTTCTGTGCGGCAGGTATGTCAACAAGTATGTTAGTAGAAAAAATGAAAGCGGTTGCCTCTGAACGTGGCATCGAAGCTGAAATCGCAGCTTACCCAGAATCAGAGATGGAAACTTACGTCGACAACATCGACGTTGCACTTCTCGGACCACAAGTGAAGTACCTCCTTTCAAAAGGGAAGCAAATCTGCGAACCAAAAGGTGTTCCAATCGACGTCATCAACACAGTCGACTACGGCATGATGAACGGTGCAAAAGTATTAGACCACTCATTGAAACTTGTAAATAAATAATCTGAGGTGATGACTTTGAAAATGCCTAACAATTTCTTGTTCGGCGCCGCTTCGGCCTCTTATCAGGTCGAAGGCGCATGGAACGAGGACGGGAAAGGCCTCTCGAACTGGGACGTCTTCTCGAAAATTCCTGGTAAGACATTTGAAAACACAAATGGCGACGTCGCAGTCGACCATTACCATCGTTACAAGGAAGACATCGCGCTCATGGCAGAGATGGGACTCGAATCGTATCGCTTCTCCATCTCATGGCCGCGTATCTTCCCGAACGGTACGGGTGAAGTGAACGAAAAAGGACTCGAGTTCTACAACAACTTGATCGACGAATGTTTGAAATATGACATCGTCCCATTCGTCACACTCTACCATTGGGACCTTCCACAAGCACTTGAAGAAAAAGGCGGCTGGAAGAACAAAGAGACGGTTGACGCATTCGTCCGTTTCGCGGATACTTGCTTCCAATCGTTCGGTGATCGTGTCAACCACTGGATCACATTCAACGAAGCGGTCATCTTCTGCTCACTTGGATACTTAACAGGCGCACACCCACCAGGCATCGAAGGCGACGTCAAAGGTTATTTCCAGACGACGCATAACGTCTTCGTCGCTCACGCCCGTGCCGTCGAGCTCTTCAAACAAAACGGTCACACTGGCGAAATCGGGATCACACACGTGTTCAACCCGGCGTTCAGTATCGACGACGCAGAAGAGAACAAGTTTGCTGAAATGCATGCGAACGCTTATGCGACACATTGGTTCTACGACCCGATCTTAAAAGGTGAATATCCAGAGTACGTCGTGAACGGCTTAAACGAGCAAGGTCTTCTCCCTGAAATGACGGAAGAAGAACTCGACGTCTTGAAACGTACCGCTCCGATGAACGACTTTATCGGTCTCAACTACTACAGCCCACAGCGCGTCATGAAAAATGACTCAGCGCTCGTCATGGCTGGTGGACGTGAGAACTCGACAGGTCGCCCGGGTAACCCATCGTTCGATGGCGTCTACAAGACGGTCAAAATGGACGACAAAGTGTATACGAAGTGGGATTGGGAAATCTCACCCGAAGCGTTCCTCGATGGGATGCACATGTTAAAAGATCGTTACGGCGACGTCAAAATCTATATCACAGAGAACGGTCTCGGTGATGTCGACCCGATCGTCGACGGTGAAATCATGGACACGCCACGAATCGAGTACATCGAAGGTCACCTTCGTGCAGTCAAACACGCTGTTCAACAAGGCATCAACGTTGCCGGTTACTATGCTTGGTCTGCAATCGACCTTCTCAGTTGGTTGAACGGTTACAAGAAACAATACGGCTTCATCTACGTCGACCACAACAACGGGCTCGCACGGAAGAAGAAACAGTCGTTCCACTGGTATAAAGAGATCATCGCCACGCGCGCTGAAGACCTATAAGGAGGTTCCCCTATGAGCCGCTTAGAAAGAGTATTTGAAAAGTTCACCCCTGCTTTTGTTCGCTTCGCGAACGCCAAGCCCGTCCTCGCAATTAAGGACGGGTTCATCCTCACGATGCCGATGACCATCATCGGATCGCTGTTCCTTCTCATCCTGGCGTTACCGATTCCAGGTTGGGCTGACTTCATGTCAGGTCTATTCGGGGCAGACTGGTCACTCCCGCTTACGCAAGTCGTCGGCGCGACGTTTGACATCCTTGCTTTGATCGGTGTTTTTGGAATCGCTTACTCGTACGTCAAGAACGAAAAAATTGAAGGCGTACCAGCTGGTATCCTTGGAATCATCTCGTTCCTCATCATCACACAAGCTTCTGTCTTGTCTGAATCTGGGGAATTCGTCGGTGGCGTCATTCCAAAAGTATGGACAGGTGGACAAGGTGTCCTCGCTGCCATCATCGTCGGATTGACAGTCGGATTTATCTACTCGCAGTTCATCAAACGCGGAATCAGCATTAAAATGCCAGACGGTGTCCCACCAGGCGTATCGAACTCATTCTCTGCACTTGTTCCTGGTTTGGCAATCATCTCGCTCGCCGTTGCAACGTTTGCGATTTTCCAAGCGGTTGCAGAGCGTACGTTCACAGAAGTCATCTATGATGTGCTTCAAGCACCGCTTCAAAACTTGACTGACACACTCGCTGGAGCCGTCATCATCATGGTGCTCATGTCGGTCATGTGGTGGTGTGGAATTCACGGTGCCGCAATCCTCATGGGAATCATGGGACCACTTCTCACAGCGAACGCGCTTCAAAACCAAGCTATCCTCGATGCTGGTGGTACGCTTGTCGCTGGCGAGAACGCAAAAATCGTTACGATTCAATTCCTCGACGTGTTCACGAAACTCGGTGGATCAGGGATTACAATCGGTTTCATCATCGCGACACTGATCGTCGCTCGTTCGGCACACTTGAAGCAGCTTGGGAAGCTATCACTTGCCCCAAGTATCTTCAACATCAATGAGCCGGTCATCTTCGGGATGCCGATCGTCTTCAACCCGATCATGTTCGTCCCATTCGTTGTCGTGCCAGCTATCGCTTCATTCATGGTGTACTTTGCCATCCTTTGGGGTTGGGTCGAGCCGTTCAACGCGCTTCAAGTACCATGGACGACACCTCCAGTCATCTCTGGTTTCTTGATTGGTGGATGGCGTGCTGCACTCTTACAGATTGCAACGATCGCCATGGCCGTTGCCGTTTATCTTCCGTTCGTTCGCATTCAAGACCGCGTCTCGTACGGTGAAGAATTGAAAGCACAAGAAGAAGCAGATAAAGCATCAGCCTGAAACAAAAACGACAGCCCTTCTCAGCAATGAGGAGGGCTGTTATATTTAGGGAAAAGAGTTAAGGAGTTGGAAATTTGAAAGCCCACTACCCTTCTATATTCGCTGTCCTTGCGGGTCTGACCGGATTACTCGGACTGATGTTTCAATCGATCTACCCGATCATGTTGTCTCCCATCTTTTTACTCATTGCCGGATACTCCGTGGCACATGCGAATAAGCAGAAAAGAACCGTCCGAAATTATACAGCGAGCTTCATCATCTTATCGAGTGCCGCCCTCGCATTCGGTCTTGGCTTCCAGTCCATCATCCCGTACGCCATGCTCATCGGGGTTGTGCTACATATGGTCTGTCTGATTGCTGCATTCATCGCGCTCGGACGGTATCGGGCTCACATCTCATGAAGGTTGTGACAGGCCTCGGTTGGGGCGCATTGATTCTAACTCTCGTCCTCTCCCCGCTACTTGCCGTCGATTTGATTCTCATCTATTTACTTGAAGACACATCGTTCCCAGTCCTATCGACACTCGCTATGCTCGGTTGTTTCTACCTATTGTCGACGATCCTCAGTTTGTTTGTTGATGGGTTAACGGGAGCGTTACGCTCGTTTAGTCATGTGAACGTGCCGCGTCTACTCGATACAATCCTTCACGGAATCGTGAGCGGGGTTAGTTTATACGTCGTACTTACCTTCTTTCCGTCTATCGATTTATCGACGTTCACCGTCATGGCGATTGTATTCGTGCACTTATTCGGTGCATCATTTTGGCTGAATCGGGAGAGTTCGAAAGAAGACGTACCTCTCGAACTCGATTCAATCGATCAGCAGATTATCCACCTGTTACGAACCGAAACCATCGTGTCCTGCGTCGAACGCATCCAGCATGATTACCCGGATTTATCGAAACGGGACGTATTGAAACGAGTCAAACGCATCAGTCAATCCAACGAAGTCACCGAACCGTTTCATGGTCGGTGACTTTTGTGCATGACCACGAGCGAATCGTGAACCGTATGCTATAGTTTGAATGAATCTAACGAAGGAAGTGATCAGCATGAAGGCACTCGTCTTTCATCAATTTGGTGGCCCGGACGTCCTAACATATGAAGAAGTCCCGACACCGACGCCACAAGTCGATGAAGTATTGGTCCGCACAAAAGCCATCGGATTGAATTATGCCGATGTGTATCGCCGGAAAGGCAACTATCATCTCGTCGGAGAACCGCCACACATTCTCGGATATGAAGGAACCGGTGTCGTCGAAGCAATCGGGGCGAACGTCACCTCGCTTCAAGTCGGGGACCGCATTGCCTTTGCCGATGTCCCGCACGCCAACGCAGAATTTGTTGCCGTTCCGCTCGACAAAGCGATTCCTCTTCCAGATGCCATCTCATTCGAAACAGCCGCATCGACCATGCTTCAAGGATTGACGGCCCATTACCTCGTTCATGACAGCTATCGGATTCAACCTGACGATGTCGCGATCGTACACGCTGCCGCTGGTGGTGTCGGTCAACTGTTGACGCAAATGATTCAACGCCTCGGCGGACGAGTCATCGGTCTCACGTCCACAGCCGAAAAAGTGGCGACGGTCCAAACACATGGCGCCCGTGCCTATCGTTATGACGAAGCATGGGTCGAAGCGATTCGTGACGCCACGGATGGTCACGGTGCCAATGTCGCCTATGACTCGGTCGGTTCGACATTAGAGGATAGTTTCGAAGCGACTCGGATTGGCGGGACGGTCGTCTTCTACGGCATGGCCGGAGGTGACCCAACACCAGTAGACCCACGCATGCTCATGGATACGTCGAAGACGTTGACGGGTGGTGACTTATGGAACGTCCTCACCTCAAAAGAGGAACGGATTCGCCGGTCACACGAATTGTTCAGCTGGATCGAAGACGGTTCACTCGTCATTCCACCACCGACAACGTTCGCTTTGTCAGATGGGGCATCGGCCCACGCCTTTTTAGAGAGTCGGAAGAGCCAAGGGAAGATCCTCTTGATCCCATAAACAAACGCCAGCCCGTTTTCGGTGCTGGCGTTTTTACATATCCTCTTTTCGAAGCGAATACCCGTCAACCTCTAAAAGTCGCATCCGTCTCTGGTCAATCGCCGCATGGACAATCACGGTCACACCCGGGTTGAGCTCTATCATCTTCTTGATTTTTCGTAAGTCATCTCCCTTGATCTCAACCGGCAACACGAACTCCCCTTCTCTCAAATGAACGAACTTGATTTTTCCTTGGTCGTCATAGCCCGTCACTTCGTATGTTGAAAATTCTCGTTTCATAGAATATCCCTCCCCTATCCCCGTTCCCAAATCAGAAGGATTCCACACAAAAAATCCATCCCCGTAGCGGCAGGGATGGATACATGTTACGCCTCGACGCTATCCGCGTGTTTGGCTTTATGGTCGGCGATGACATCGGCATACCACTTCGCGCTGTCTTTCCAGATACGCTCTTGTGTCTCAAAGTCGATATAGAGGATTCCGAAGCGCTTCTCGTATCCGAAGCTCCATTCGAAGTTATCCATGAGTGACCAGAGGTAGTAGCCTTGAATGTTCATGCCTTCATCGTTCAAGTCAGAGACGGCTTCGAGGTGCTGGCGGACGTAGTCGATCCGGTTATCGTCATGGACTTCGCCATTTTCCAGCACGTCGTCAAATGCGGCGCCGTTTTCTGTGATGTAGATCGGAAGGTCAGTATACTCGGCGCGTAAACGACGGATCAGGTCTTTGAATTCGTACGGGGCGATATCCCAGCCCATGCCCGTCTTTTCGTAGTCCGAGTAAGCGTCTGCCTTCAAGAAATCATTTGCTGCGTTGAACTCGACAATGCCTCGGCTGTAGAAATTGATACCGAAGAAATCGCAAGCTGTCGAGATCGTCTCCATATCACCCGTTTGGATGAAATCGAAGTTATGCACATATTTGGAGAACAAGTTCATCATGTCGACCGGATACTCACCTTTGAAGACGGGATCGAGGAACCAGCGATTCGAATACCCGTCGGCATTGTTCATCGCAAGGCGGTCATTCGCCGAATCCGTCTTCGCGTACATCGGTGACAAGTTGAGCGTGATGCCGATCGGGGTCGTGGACGTCATCTCTCGCTTCAACAATTCGACCGCTTTTCCGTGCGACAACAAGATGTGGTGCACGGCGCGTACCGCTTCGTTCATGTCACGGTGACCCGGTGCGTGAACACCGACATGGTAGCCGAGGAAGCCGGCACACCAAGGCTCATTGTGAGTGATCCAAGAGTCGACGATGTCATCAAGCTCTTCAAAACAGACTTTCGCATAATCGAGGAACCAGTCGACCGATTCACGGTTGACCCAGCCACCTTCTTCGTGAGCCCACATCGGAAGGTCCCAGTGGTAAATCGTGACGGCTGGTTTGATTCCTTCTTCACGGAGACGCATCGCCAAGTTTTTGTAGAACGCCATACCTTCTGGGTTGTACTCTCCCTTGGCAGGGAAGATGCGTGGCCACGCGATGGAGAATCGATACGTGTCGACACCTAGCTTTTTGATATGCTGGATGTCTTCCTCGTAACGATGGTAGTGGTCACATGCGACATCGCCGTTATGCTTTTCAAACACGCGCCCGTCGATGTCACAGAACATATCCCAGATGGAAGGAGTACGGCCCCCTTCATTATGTGCGCCTTCAATTTGGTACGAGGACGTGGCTGTCCCGAATACGAAGTCTTTCTTAAAATGCATAGTGTTTTCCTCTTTTCTCTATATTTATTCTTTGACAGCACCTGCCGAAATACTGCTGACGATGTACTTCGAGAGGAACAAGAAGGCAATCATGATCGGTACGACCGAGATCGCGATGCCTAGGTAAAGCGCGCCAAGGTTTTCTGCGACTTGTGATCCTTTCAAGAAGCCCATCAAGACAGGCAACGTGTATTTCTCAGGAGAGAACAAGAGGACAAGTGGCATCAAGTAGTTGTTCCACGAGCCGATGAACGTGAAGATCGACATCGTCGCAATCGCTGGCATCATCATCGGGAGCGCGATCGTGTGGAAAATGCGCAACTCGCTCGCACCGTCAATCCGTGCCGCTTCGATCAAACTGATATGAAGGGTCGCTTGTGTGTACTGACGGATGAAGAAGACCGTGAACGGTGTCGCAATCGCCGGGACGATCAAGGGAATGAACGTATCGAGAATTCTAAGCGTCTTTGAGATTTCGTAGAATCCGATGAGTCCGAGTTGTGCCGGCACCATCATCATGACGAGCATGAAGATGAACATCGCATTCTTCCCTTTGAAGTTGTAGAACGTGAATCCATACGCTGTAAGGGCTGAGAAGTAGCCCGAAAGTACCGTGACCGATACCGAGATGATCAAGCTGTTTTTAAAGCCGGTCCAGATGTTGATGTACTCGCTCAAGGTAGCGTAGTTATCGAGCAATGCTGTACCAGGGATTAGAGTGAAACCAGAAATGACTTCTCCGTTCGTCCGAGTCGCGTTGATGATCATCATTAAGAACGGGATGAAGCAGATAATCGCCAATATAACCAAGCTTGCATAGATCAAGCCTCGCACAACACGATGCTTCGACTTTTGTTTTTTAGGTGGCGCCACTTTGAGTGGACGGTCTTCTTTACGCTTTGGCTGCGCTTCGCTATCAGGAAGCATTCGCCGTGTTTCTGCATTTTGTTCCATCGCTTACGCCCCCTTCTTCTGTGTTGCGCGTTCGTTGCGGAACATACCTTTGAAGACGATCGCCGAGAAGATGAGCGTGATCAAGAATAAGCCGTAAGCGACCGCAGATGCGTAGCCGTAGTTGTTGTACTTGAAGGCTTGGTTATACAAGTAAAGCACCATCGTGTTCAATGAACCGTCTGGCGAACCGATTCCATCAGTGATCAACATCGGAAGGTCGAACAATTGAAGTCCACCGATGAGCGATGTGATCATGATGTAGAGAAGAATTGGTTTCAAGAGCGGCAACGTCACTTTCGTAAACATTTGCCAACGGTTCGCACCGTCAATGTGAGCGGCTTCAAAGTAATCTGTTGAGATTCCTGAAACACCCGCCATGACGATGATGAAGGAGTGACCGAACCACATCCATGTCAAGATGAGTGAGACGGATAACTGTGCCGTCACGGGTTCTGCCAACCAGTCGATCGGATTGGAGATCAAACCGATTTTCATCAACACCATGTTGAGTGAACCATGCTGCCAGTCGAGCAAAATACCGAACAAAAGCGCGACCGAGCTGATTGTGATCAAGTTTGGAAGATAGAAGAATGAACGGAAGAAGTTTAATCCTTTTAGCTTCAAACGGAGATCTGAGAATAAGAGCGCCAATAAAAGGGCCATTCCCATCTGCAAGGCGAAGTTGACTCCCCAAATCTTGATGGTGTTGAAAAACGCTTCGATGAAGTATGTGTCCGTCAACAACCGTGTATAGTTCGCAAATCCGACAATCTCTTCTCCTGGGCTACCGGTGTAGTTCGTGAAGCTATAGTAAAGCGTCAAAAAAACCGGATAAATGCTAAACGTCAAGAAGACGACCCAGAACGGGGCGATGAACAGATAGCCGTAACGATTTAATTTTTTCACGTGTATTTCTCCTTCCATAAGAACCGAGGGAGGAGTTTCCTCCCTCGTGTTGGTCATCGTCAGTCAACAACGATGTCTGGGTAAGCGTTTTTAACTTGTTTCTTGAATTCTTTCAATGCTTCGTCTTTCGTCTTCTTACCTTCTACGTAAGAGTTAACTGCCGCTCCGTAAAGCGTGTCGAGCTGTTGGTCGTATTTCGTAACGATCCCTGGTTTGATCGATTCTGCTTCGCCAAGGAAGAACTCGTAGTTGTTCTGTCCACCGAGGAACTCATCGCTGAAGTCATCTTTGATTTTGTCTGTAACTGGGTTGAACGCAAGGACGTCACCTGTTTCTTTCGCCCATTCAGTCAAGAACTCTTCATCTTGTGTCATGAGTTTGATGAAGTCATAAGCTTCTTCTTTATGTTTAGAGTCTTTGTAGATTCCGACCCATGTACCGCCCCAGAAGTATGGGCTCGGTCCGCTTGTTACAGCCCAGTCACCAGCAGTGTCTTTCGCGTTTTCTTTCAAGACAGAGTGGAGACCCCAAGTTGGGAGAACGTAAGAGAAGACTTCCGTTTCCGTTTCTTTGCCGCCTTCTTTTACTTTGATCGGTTTGTCCATTCCTTCGAACCAAGATGGTGACCATTCTGGTGCGAGAGCAGTTAAGTTATTTTCGCGAAGTTCTTTCGCGTAGTCGAAGTAGTTTTCTTTCCCTTCAGTCAAGACAAGTTCATTGTCTTCGTTTACCCAAGCTTGTGGGTCATCGCCTTGTGCGAACCAACGGATTGAACCTTCGTCCGGGAAGAGTTTGTAGCCTTTATCTTTAAGTTTTTCACCGACTTCGAAGAGTCCGTCCATCGAGCTCATCATTTCGCCGACTTCAGCCGGGTCATCTGTACCGAGTGCTTCTTTCGCGATGCTACGTTTGTAGTAAATCCCACCCGGAGTAGTTTGCCATGAAAGGGCACGAACGTTTCCGTCTTTGTCTTTCCCGAGGTCGAATACGTAAGGAACGATGTCTTTCGACACTTCTTCTGCGTTGTATGGTTCTTCCGAAAGGTTTTCCCAGTAACCAGCGTCGATCCATTGTTTAAGGAACGCGATTTCACCCGTGAAGACGTCCGGTGCGCCGACGCCACTTTCAAGAGCTGGCTTCAACTTCGTTGCGTAGTCAGCTGTCGGTACGATTGTCAATTCGACTTTCACGCCGTTACGCTCTTCGAATGTTTTGATTGGTTCTTTCAATTCATCCGTGAATGACCAAATTTTTAAGACATCATCTTTTGAACCTTCTGAAGATGATCCTTCGCTGCCGTCAGAGCAAGCGCTCAAGACACCGACTGAAAGTGCTCCAATGGTAAGTAAGCTAACAAGTTTACGCATGTGTTGTTCCCATCCTTTTATAAGTAGTATTAGAAAGCGCTTGCAAGAAGAGGTAAATAATTCTCGAAAGCGCTTTCGGTATATCCGAAAATAAAATATCGAAAGCGGTTTCGATTTTCTTTAAAAATGACTTTCGAAATCGCGCTCCCTTCTCCATCTGCTGAAGAAAAGAGAGCGACTTCGAAATATCATTGGCTATAAATCACTGTTTGACCGGTGCACAAGATGCCCGTTCGACTAAGCGTACCGGAATGACGCGACGTTCAGTGAGTCGCTCTTTCGCGGTCATTTGTTCAAGTAAAAGTTCTGCTGCCGCTTCCCCGATTTCGTCCGTATCTTGGCGAATCGTGGTCAGTTTCGGCGTGATATATTGAATCATTTCAATGTCATCATATCCGATGACTGAGATGTCATTCGGGACATGAAGACCATGTTCGTGAATGGCTTCGATGACACCGATTGCCATTTGATCCCCGGCCACAAAGACTGCAGTCGGTTGATCGTCTAGTTCAAGCAATCGTTCCATCGCTTGCTTGCCTTCCTCAACCGAGAAGAAACCGGCGTTGACGAGGTAGCCTGGTCGAATCGGAAGGTCCAGTTCTTGCATCGCAAGTTCATATCCTTTGATTCGAGCTGCTCCGGCGTCAATCGTTTCATCCCCAGCGATGTGGGCAATTTTTCGGTGACCGAGTTCATACAGATAATTCACGGCGAGACGTGCCCCTTCGATGTTATCGGAATAGACGACGCTACAGTTGGCGCTGTCCATATCGACGACGACGATCGGGATGTCGCTTCGCATGAGCTCTTGAACTTGTTCATCCATTCGGTCCGAGCAGATGACGACGATGCCGTCGACCGCACGGTGTTTAAAGTGTTCGAGGTAACTCATGTCACGATTGCGCAGATTCCGCGAGGCGAAGATCAAATCATAGCCTTGCTCCTCTGTCGCGTGACGAAAACTTTCGATGATCCCGTTGAAGAACGGGTGTTTCATCCCGACTTCATTCGCTTCTGAGAACATGACCCCGATCGCCCATGATTTTTTCGTCGATAACGACTGGGCATGTGCGTTCGGCAAGTAGTCCATCTCAGCAGCGGCTTGAAGAATCTTCGCTCTCGTCTTGTCACTCACGTCTTTATAATTGTTCAACGCTTTGGACACTGTCGTGATTGAGAATCCTGTTTTTTTGGCTAAATCATAAATCGTACCCATGTCATTCTCCTCTTCCCGAAAGCGCTTTCGGTAATTTGATTGTAGCGTATGGATTTGTAGGAATCAATTCTTTTTCGAGGAAACTTTTTGATTCTTTTTTCCATTCCTTGTTTCTTCTATATTACTGTATCGAGAAATTTTTGTCCTTAATGTGTCCGCGTATACAACCACACGAGATTCGTAAACTTTTGTACTTCCGTCTCGCCCGTCACGCCTTTAAATAGACGCTGGAACGGCTTCAACAATTGCTCTAACACGATTTTTCGAAGACGCTCTTGTTTGAGCTCGAATGAAATCGCATCGAACAAATCACGCTGTTCTTCCGTCATCTCGACATGCTCTTCGATACGAGCAGCCATCTCAATCAATTCTTCGATCGTAATGAGATGTTTATCTGTCGTTCCACGCATTTGATCGACCGTGACCGGGTTCAAAACGTGCTCTCCTGTCTCCATCATCCGAGCGGCAATCAATTCGACATATGTGTATAAACTCCGCACCACTTTTTGAGGAGAGTAAGCGGCATTTGTGATCCGGTTCGTGAACAAGATATGTTGCAACATTCCGTTGAAGAGCACCGTCAATTCCATCGAATACGGTCTTACTTCCTCCCCGATAATTTCCGTCAAACGCATCGCAATCCATTCAATCTCATAAATGCGATGTTGAAGTACAAGTTTCTTCAATTCATTCTCGTTTGACGACATGATCGATTCAAATAACGCATGCAAGTTCCGTTCTTCGTTCAATTGAATCAATATCGAGATTTGCTCGATGAAGACGTCACGATCTCGTTTGTCGCGCCCCATCTGCATCTCAATCCGGCGTTGCCCTGCATCATATCGTAAGTTCTCGAGGATACTGGCGACACAATCCGTCTTCGATGAGAAGTAGTTATAAAACGTCCCTTTGGAGATGTTGGCACGATCGATAATCTCTTGCACCGATGTATGCTGTACCCCATTTTCGATGAAGAGAGACATGGCAATATCGGCGACTTTTCTCTTTTTCTCTTTCATTACTTCATGACTCCGTTCTGTCTAGTTTGTATATCTACTATAGCACCGAAAACCTTTTTAGACTAATAGTACAAAATGGTTGCTTTATTTATACAACGGGTATAAAATCATTTCATCGACACTTACCAACACATAACTATTTAGAAAATAAAGGAGCCATCCATATGAAACCAGAATTCCAAAAGAAACCGCCTTACGTCATGTTGGCGGTCCTCTTTGCGGGTGCGTTTATCGCATTTTTAAACAACTCATTACTCAACGTCGCGCTCCCATCGATCATGGTCGACCTCGAGATTGCAGACTACTCGACCGTTCAATGGCTCGCGACAGGCTTTATGCTCGTGACAGGTGTACTCGTCCCGGCATCCGCCTATTTGATCACTCGTTTTTCTAACCGAAGCTTGTTCATCACCTCGATGAGTATCTTCGCCATCGGTACGGCGATCGCCGCATTTTCACCAAGCTTTGGCTGGTTGTTGAGCGGTCGGATGATTCAAGCCGTCGGAGCCTCGACAATGGGACCACTCTTAATGAACGTCATGCTCGTCAGCTTCCCTCGTGAAAAACGGGGAATGGCGATGGGAATCTTCGGGCTCGTCATGATTTCAGCTCCTGCGATTGGACCGACACTTTCCGGTTACATCGTCGAGTACTATGATTGGCGCGTCTTATTCGAAATGATTTTACCGCTCGCCGTCATCGGTCTCGCGCTCGCCGTTTGGAAAGCAGAGAACGTCATGGTCCAAAATAAAGATCAGTCACTCGATTACTTGTCACTCGTCTTATCGACACTCGGATTTGGTGGGATTTTGTACGGTGTCAGTTCAGCAAGCTCGGACGGCTGGGATAACCCAATCGTCTTGGCGACGATGATTATCGGTGCCATCTCGTTGATCGTATTCATCTATCGCCAGCTCCATATGGAAAAACCATTACTCGACTTGCGTGCTTACAAACATCCGATGTTCGCACTCGCGTCAGTCATTGCGATGGTCAACGCGGTCGCCATGTTCTCCGGTATGATTTTGACACCGGCCTATGTCCAAAGCGTTCGTGGCATCTCACCACTCGATTCAGGGCTCATGCTTCTCCCTGGTGCGATCATCATGGGAATCATGTCGCCGATCACAGGTAAACTGTTTGACCGATTCGGACCAAAATTATTAGCAATTACCGGATTGACCATCACCGCCGTATCGACGTACATGCTCGCTCACGTCCAACTTGATTCTACCTACACATACATCGTCTTAACGTACACGTTGCGTATGTTCGGGATGTCAATGGTCATGATGCCCATCATGACTAATGGACTGAACCAATTGCCGACTCGCCTCAATCCGCACGGAACGGCCATCAACAACACGGCACAACAAGTATCCGGTGCGATTGGTACGGCAGTACTCGTGACCATCATGAACTCGGTGACACGTACGGAAGCTGAATCATTGATGACCGGAATTGATCCTGCGACACTCACAGAAAGTTCGATGGGTGCTATCACTCAGCAGGCCCTCTTATCTGGGATTCAATATTCATTTTACGTTGCACTTGGGATGAACCTCTTGGCACTCGTCCTTGCGTTCTTTGTGAAACGCGTGGATGTTCGTAAGTTTGATGATCAAGTGGAAACTGTTGAAGAGTTGAAACAAGCGAATTAATAGGTAAAGCCGTTCTGAATGAATTGATTCAGAGCGGCTTTTTTAATTTCTCATTCCCTTTATAAATAAATCTGAAATTAAAATTTAATCCTAATATGGTATTATTTCTCAATGGATAGGATTCGTTTAGGAGGGTACATATGATGAAAAAAATGTTCAGCTTGATGATTGCGTTTCTTCTGATTACCTCTTCTTTTTTATCGACTGGATCAATCGTTGAGGCGGCCCCGAAGAAGCAGAATCGTGCTATTATGGGAGTATCGGCTTTGACTCCGCAACAAATGGCGGATTACGTAAAAAAGAAGAATCCTCGTGATGTCCGGCTCGCGAAAACATCTGTCGAAGACTTGGCGAAACTCTTCGTCATCATCGGCGCGAAGGAAGGTGTTCGTGGGGATGTTGCATTCGCACAAGCATTGAAAGAGACCGGTTATTTCCGTTACGGTGGCGATGTCCTTCCGAAGCAGCATAACTACTCTGGAATCGGGACGACTGGAAATGGTGTAAAAGGTCACTTTTTCCGTTCCCCACAACAAGGGGTGACTGCTCAAATTCAGCATCTAAAAGCATATGCTTCAAACGATGCACTGAACACGAAACAAGTCGACCCACGCTTCCATCTCGTCAAGCGAGGCTCTGCGAAAACGTGGCCATCTCTTCACCAAAAATGGGCCATGCAGCCGAAAGGAAATTACGGGACCGAGATTCTTTCGATTTATCAAGAAATGTCGAAAACACCAAAACGTGTCGCTAAAGCAAAACGATGAGGAAATGTAGGGGTGAAAGAACGTGACGTGCAAACAAGTTAGACTCGCGAGCGGAATCGCATTATTCGTGACCGGCGTGATGTTGTTACTCAAACGCTAATGAGCATTTCGGACAATGGTCCGAGTGCTTTTTTTGTGGATAAACAAAAAGCCATGGCACTCAATAAGTACCACAGCCTTCGCTAACGTTTATATAACTTAATGCCCCCGATACTTCCCGAGCGCCCGCATATTCAAGAGATACAAGACCCCTGCATAGAGAATTAAACCGAGTAAATACACCCAGATGCCTGAGAAGCCACTTCCGTAGACCATTACTTCCTTGATCGCTGTCGCTCCGTAGAAGATTGGCATGATGTAACTCAAGTTGCCGAGACCATATGGAATCAAGTCGAGCGGGATGAGTCCCGAGAAGAACACTTGCGGGATGATGGTGAACGGAATCATCTGAACAACCTGTAATTCCGATCGGGCAAACACCGAGATGGTTGCCCCGAATAGCACCGCCGTACCCGCCATGAGTAGCATCGTCAACATGACCCACGCCATATTTCCAAGAGAAGATAGTCCGAGCACATAAATCGAATAGAGCACGATGAAAATCGACTGAATCACCGCAAACGTTCCGTACCCGAGCGTATATCCTAAAATGACTTGCCCTCGCTTGATTGGGGTCATCAACAGTCGTTCGAGCGTACCGCCACTCCGTTCTTTGACGAGTGCCATCGCAGATAGGATGAACACGAAGAAGAACGAGAAGAGGGATAGGAAGACAAACCCGAACGAATCGAACGTCGACTGTCCTTCTTCCCCATAGACGAATGACGTATCAATTTCGGCTGCAGGATTGAGCGTCGTCAACGCATCTTGAATCTCGCCAACCGCCTTTGACGACTTCGTCGACGGTTCGCGTAACGTGATGGTCGTTCCTTCTTGATTCATTTCAAACACGGCATCAACATGTTCATTGTCTTCGATATATACTTTCGGATCGTCGAACGATGCCTGCTCCACCTCGAGCGTCTCGTCTTCGAACGCATCGACGAGCTGTTCGGGTGCGTTGTCGTCCAGGACGACAGTCGGCACGTAATCCGAGTCCCCGAGTAGGAAGTAGACGAGTGTCAAAATGAGGAGCGGCGCAATCAAAATCAAGGCGACGCTTCGCTTATCATTTAACGTCTGAAAGATGACACGCTTCGCTAAGTTACGCATGGTCACCCACCTCCTCTTTCCCAGCAATCAAGAACAGTTCTTCGACGCGACCGTTCTCGGTCTGGTCGAGCAAGTCCTGCACATGATCATAGGCGATCAATCGTCCATTATAGACGAGTGCGGCCCGGTCACATTCGAGCACTTCATCCATGACGTGCGTTGATACGATGATGGTCGTCCCTTCCCTCCGAATCACCTGAAACTGATCCCAAATCTGACGACGTAAAATCGGATCGATTCCGACTGTCGGTTCATCAAGAAACAAGACGTCCGGCTTATGCAAAATGGCAATGGCTAGTGACAGACGTTTTTTCATCCCGCCTGAAAAGTTGCGGACGAGCTTATGCCGGTCGTTCGCCAAATCGACCAGATTGAGTACTTCGGTGATGCGGTCCTGGAGCGCCTTTTTTCCTAACTTATAAATCGACCCGAAGAAGGCAAGGTTCGCTTCGGCCGACAAGTCTTCGTACAAGCCATCGTTCTGCGGCATAAATCCGATTTGTTGGAGCATATCCATGTTTGGCATCTTCGTTTCGCCGATATGAACACTTCCTCTATCCGGTGCGAGGGCGCCGATCATGAGTCGGATGAGGGTCGTCTTCCCCGATCCAGAGGGTCCGAGTAAGCAACAAATCTCTCCGGATGGGATGGTGAAGTCGATGTTGTCGATGGCGAGTTGGTCACCGAACGACTTCTCGACGTGTTGCAATTGAATATTCATTTCTGTCACTCCTTTTCGGCGCCTCATCGTGTATACTCAAGATAATCGACACCGTGTTGGTTTATATGTTCAGTATAGTCCTCGTTCACGGTGGCAACAATCGTCAATATCGGTCATCGTGTCGGTTTTCCGACAGATGCAATGAATGTGTTGAGGAAAAGGAGAAATAATATGGAACAAACCGATTTACGCGTCATCCGAACGAAAAAATTGATCAAAGATGCCTTCTTTAGTCTCATTGAAGATCAGGGATTTGAAGCCGTCACCGTCAAGCAATTGACTGAACGAGCCGGCATCAATCGGGGAACCTTTTATAGCCACTATGTAGATAAGTTCGAGTTGATGGAAAAATGCGTCGACGAGATCTTTGAAGAGGCTGAACAAAAGTTGATTCACCATCTCCCGCACATCTTTGGAGACGAGCGAACTGACAAGTCGTATCATTATCTCGTTCCGTTTATTCGTTTCATCGAAGACAACCAAATCATCATGAAGCCACTCCTCGGACCGAACGGAGATCCGACGTTTCAGGCAAAGCTTCGAAAGTTCATGCAGGCGGCCTTGTTTCAGCGCTCCCCGGTAACCTTGTTTGATCCGAACAAGATGATGGTCCCGCCTCCATATCTCGTCGCCTATCTGTCTTCGGCTCACATGGGTGTCATCTACGAGTGGTTGAACAATCCGTCCGCAGAAGAAACAGCGGAAGACATCTCCCGGATTATTTATACAATCACCTATGAAGGACCACTCGTCGCAGGCGGCGTGAAGTCAAACGAATAAAGCCTCCCGCACATATTGCGAGAGGCTATTTTTACGAAACCCGAACGTGCACGTGCAGGTTCCCATTTTCTTCAGTTGTCGTCTGGTAAGCATTTTGCACCGCTTCTAGATCATGCCATGCGATGCGGTATGACTTTCCTCGCATCCCTTCAAACTCGAAGGCGAGATGTTGTAAATCCGACATACCTAGGATACGGTCAAACGGTCTATCTGGACCATCCCATTCTAGTTGGTTTGCTGAGTTTTTTAGCACGAGATCGAGCCCGTGCATCACCTTTTCTTTGATCAACTGACCACCCGCCGTAAGACGCATTCCGTCTTGAATATCATGCATCCGACACGATTCAATATCATCAAACGGGATGCTGATCTCGTCGCCGTTCGCAAAGTGAAGCGTGATTGTTTTTACGATCATCTTAGATTCCTACTTTCGTTCAGTCTCTGTTCCCTTACTATACAAAACTTTTCCCGGTTCAGGGATGACATCTTTGTGGATGTGGCAAATCCGTAAAAGCATGTTCGATTCATTTGGAAACGGGAATAGAAGAGGTAGCACTCATTCTGTTTTTTGAAAATAACACTTCGGAAAGGCGGCGAATATATGCCATCAGTGGATAAGTCGGTCATCGTCATCGGCGGAGGGCTCGGTGGATTGTCAGCGGCCATCTCGCTCGCTCAAAAAGGTTACGACGTCTCACTCTATGAAAAGAACGATTATATCGGAGGGAAAGTGAATCGGCTCGAACAAGACGGATTCGGCTTCGACCTCGGACCCTCGATTTTAACCATGCCCCACATTTTCGACAAACTGTTCCGCGGAAGTGGGAAACGGATGGAGGACTACGTTTCCATCAAACGATTAGAGCTCGAATGGCGCTCGTTTTTCCCGGACGAAACCGTACTCGACCTCTATCATGACCTCGAACAGATGCAACGCGCGAACCCTTCCCTCTCTCGAAAGGATATGCAGGAATATCGGGAACTACTGAATTACGCAGCCCGTATTTATAAGACGACCGAGAAGGGCTACTTGGCTGAAGGATTTGAATCCCCATTAGAAGCGGTCATGAAAACAGGCATTTTCCCGACCCTGTTCGGATTCGATTTGACGTCGACGATGTATAGCGCCATCAAGAAACGCATCAGTAATCCGCATCTTCGAGACATGCTGTCGTATTACGTCAAATATGTTGGGTCCTCTCCATATAACGCACCGGCCGTCCTCAATATGATGATTTACATGCAGTATGCCCAAGGCTGTTGGTACGTCGAAGGTGGGACCCACAAACTCGCGGAAGGATTGACAAAGCTCGCCGAAGAGATTGGTGTGAAGCTACATACCGGAGAAGGTGTGGTTCGTGCCCATACGGTGAATGAGAAGGTGACCGCCATTGAGCTTGAAGATGGACGTCTTCGCTCCGCCGATTATTTCGTCTCGAACATGGAAGTCATCCCGTTCTATCAGAAGATGGTCGACGCGGACGAGCAGTACGTCGACAAACTCGTCGATCAATATGAACCGGCGAGCTCCGGATTCGTCCTCCATCTCGGGGTGAAAAAAGCATATCCACAACTGGCACATCATAATTTCTTCTTCTCTGAGAACTTACATGAGCAGATGGACAAAATCTTTGAGAAACACGAACTTCCGGACGACCCGACAATTTACCTCGTCAACGTCAACAAGACCGATCCGACTCAAGCGCCACCGGGACATGAGAACATAAAAATCTTGCCTCACATCCCGTATATCCAAGACAATCCGTTTACGGAAGAAGAATATGCCGCTTTTGAGGAACGTGTGCTCGATAAGTTAGAACGGATGGGACTCGATGGGCTGCGTGAACATACGGTGACGCGTGACGTATGGACGCCTCACGATATCGAACGGACGTATGGTTCGGACCGAGGCGCCATCTACGGGACAGTCTCGGATAAAAAACGAAACGGTGGCTTCAAGCATAAGAAACAAAGCGAACTTTATCACAACCTCTATTTTGTCGGCGGGACCGTCAACCCGGGCGGTGGCATGCCGATGGTGACACTCAGCGGTCAGCAGGTGAGCGACAAGATTGCGAAGCGCGACAAAGTAAAATGATGTTCTTTCATCCCTCACTAGCTGTGAGGGATTATTTTTTGAAACTTTTCCCAAATATCTTCCGTATATTGTGATACGATCAACTCAACTACATTCACAATCGGAGGAATCGCATGCATCAAATCACCAGCTACTTCTTTATGTACGCCAAAATTGTCGTCACGGATAAAGTTCCATTCTTTTGGACACTCGGAATTCCACTCGTCATCGCTTTGACGACACCATTATCAGGTGTTCATCAAGCGACACCTGCAGAATATTACGGACAAATCGCTTATTTTTGGGTATACATCGTACTTGCTACATATGTGAACGGTGTCGGCATGGAGCTCGCTCGCATGCGCGAATATGGATTGATGAAGACGTATGTGATGATCTCCGGGAACAAACTGACATATGTCATCGCCGTTATCTTGGCACAGCTCTTGTTCGCTTCCATTAGCTTACTTTTATTCACAACGGTCGTCACGCTCGTTCATGGGTTCTTCTCGTTCACGTTACTCGCGTCAGCTTTACTCGTTTTACTCGGAAGTATCCCGTTCGCGGTCGCGAGTGTCGCCATGACGGCACTTCCGATCAAAATAACGAGTCTCACGACATTTGCGAACATCTTGATGTTCCCACTTTTCATATTGGCGACAAAGTCACCCGATTACTGGTTCAGCTTCCTCAATCCGTTCTATGCACTCCATCAATTCGCGCTCGGATTGTTGCATCTGACGACTCACGTCGATCTCTCGTTCGGAGTATGGGCGACATGCCTCTCCGTACTTGGATATTTCATCATCGGAGTGATTGCGTTGAAACGCTTTAGTCTCGTCTCACTCATGACACGCTAGGAGGTCCTTATGCACGTAAACCAACTCACTTATCGCTATCCGAAAGCGACACGTCCTGTGCTCGATGATGTCTCGTTCACCCTGCAACCGAATAAACTAAACGTCTTAATCGGACTGAACGGTGCCGGAAAGACGACACTGTTTGATTGTATGACGGGTACCCTTCCCGTTGACAAAGCATCACTCGACCTCGTTCCGACGACGGACATGTTGTATTTGACACAACTCATGTATAACCATCATGAGTTGACGGGGAAAGACTTCGCCTATTTCATCGGACGTCTGTCGCAACGTCCCGACTTCAAGAAACTCGAATCGTATATGAATAACCTTTCAACTTCTCGCGAACAAGAACTGTTCGAACATCTATGGACGATGAAGCTCGGGAAGATGTCCGTCGGGGAGAAGAAATGGCTTTTCGTGACGCTCTTATCTTCAATCAAACGTTCTCTCTATTTATTTGATGAGCCGACGAGTGGGGTCGACCCGGCGTCACGCATTCAAATCATGCGCCGCCTCCAGCGACTCGTCGATGAGGGCAAGACATGTCTCATCTCGACGCATCAACTACACGACTTGGCTCAACTCGATGCTCACGTCATCTTCCTGCATGGTGGACGCGTTTTATATGAAGGGGACTTCCAAGACTGGCTCGACGAGTCTGGAACGACCGACCCGGACGAAGCATTCGTTCGGATGGTCGACACGCCGCTTGATGATGTGGCGGTGACACGATGAATGACTCGTTTTGGGAACGACACCGGTTCACATTCTATACAATCGGCATGGTCGTCTGCGGCTTTCTCATCTCCATGTTCTCATGAAAAAACTCAGCCTCTGACGCTCTGTCAGGGGCTGAGTTTCTGTTTACGATGTGCTTGTCGTAACTCTCGATTGGTCACGTGATTCGGGTCCGCTTCACGTAGTTTACGATCCATCGGCACGTACAAGATGAGAAGCGGAATGATGCCAATCAATGCGACACCGAGTAGTTCCTGCATCGAATCGAATACGAACTTGGCAAGGAAGGTGAATACACCAAGTGACACAAACATGGCGACGATGATTTGAAATTCTCGACGAACGAGACGTTGGTATTCCTCGTCTTCGTTAAATGTACGTAACAACTTCATCCGTCGCCACGCTTGATAGAGCGACGGCAGTTGGGTCACGAGGAAAGACAAGGCAACCGTCGTCACCGTGACACCGTTTATGACCGAAACAACGAGAAAGAGAAACAGACCGATGATGCCAAATATTGCGCTGATTCCTCGTGCGTCGAAATCCTGTTCCACCATTTTGGGGAGGCGTTCTTGTTTATCCATTCTCCTTCCTCCTTTGTTGCTTCTTCCGATTCATCAATCCCAACAAACTCTCGACGACGTGTTCGTCATCAATCTTTAAAATCTTCCAGTCGACCCATGACTCAAGAATGAGGCAACTCGCAATCAACGTCGCACAGACAAGGCTTAATGTATCAAGCGATATGTATTTCAGTGCATACAGCGCCAAAAGCGCTAAAGTTCCAATCAAGAGAGCGAACTGGACCGCCCCTTTCAAATAGATAAAGCGCTGATACGTAGATGAGTCATTGAACTGTAAAAACAACTGGATTTTATGCCACGTCGCCACCAAAAGCGGCATAACCAGCGCCGCACAAAAGATGAACAGGGACAGGTTCATCCTTGAATCATTGAACAATAACCAAAGCGCTGTCACTACACCGATGACAATCACCAGGATCGGACCCTTTTTAGTCCATGATTTGTCGTACAGATACTCCATTCGTTCTTCCCGTAACACCACACACACCTCCAACAGTAAAAATCATCCAATTCACCGATATCTATATCTTAACAATCCATAAGCAAACTTTCGAGGTTTTCCCATTAGAAAGGAAAAAGCACCTGACGATTGTCAGATGCTGATTAATTTGAATGCCGGCGAAGGAGTCGGAATAAAAAGATTCCAATCATCGTCAACAACCCTAAGTTTAGAATTGTCCATCCCATGTCCATCACTTGTTGCATATCATTACCCCCTTCTATCCTGTTCTTCTAAATTATACATGTCTTTTCAAAAAAAGATTCGGTCAAATTGTTATTTTTATCCTTTTTTCCTAATAATTCAAATTTTTTTGGTTACATCTGGTCAATCAATAGAACAGAAGTCAACGGTGATGTGCCCGATCTATCATACTCACATAAATCGACAGCAGTATGGACAAACTTGTTCAAAACGTGGAACTTCTTTTTAACATTTAACTCGCTCGATTCATCGACGCGCGAGTTGGTTTACCCTTTCCACTCAACTGAAATACGAGCACACCACCAACGATTAACACAATCCCGACGACCGTTTTCCATGTGAACGGGACGACCTTCAAGCCGAACCATCCTAACGTATCCCAGAGGAGCGCGAACAAGATTTGAGACACCATGACAATCGAGAGGGCGTAACTCGGTCCGAGCCGCTCGACCCCTTGTGTCACACTCATGACGACCCCGACGCCGAGGATTCCACTGAACCAGTACCACGTCTCCATCTCATCTACTCGGAACAAGGCGCCACCTTCCTGAAACAGACCGATGAGTAGCGATGCCAAAAATCCGAGTCCAAGGACGAGTGTCGTCGTCGCCCATGCCCCGACACGCTTCTTGACGTTGGCGTTAAACGTGTTTTGCACACAGACGAGCATCCCACCGATGACAGCAAGCATCATGCCAATCGCCATATGTCTCCCCTCCTATTCATAAATGCTCTCCCCGACAATCTCCAACAAACCTTCCCGATCGACGAGCGTGATTACCCGCCGATTTCGTTTAATCAATCCTGCCTCAACGAAACGCCGGAGCGTCCGATTCACATGACGATAACTCGTCCCAATCAAATCAGCGATATCCGTCAATTGGTCGACCGTCGAGCCGAGTGTTTGGTCATTCGGCGTCATCGATAACAGATAACTCGCCAAGCGCACTTCGACAGGATAGAACAAGTTGAAGCTGAGTGACTGCGACTTCCGTTCGAACTTTCGCGTGATTTCTTCCAATAAATAATGTAACCAGGCGACTTCTCCGTGCGCGTGACGTACTAAATCCTCGAATCGGATGGCGAGCATCTCGACTTCTGTGACCGCCTCGACCGTATTCAAAAACGGGGTCCGTTGAATATATTCGATGTCCCCGATCAAATCGAGCGGATATTTGAAGGAGAGGACGAGGCGCTTGCCGGTAGCAGAAGTATGGGAGACACGAATCTTCCCCTTCACTAAGAAGCGGAGATGCCCTGCTTCATCACCTTGCGTACAGATGACGTCTCCTGGCTCGTATCGAACGAGCTGCAATTCGTTCTGCGCTTCTTCTGGTAAGACAGTCAATTCAAATTGCTTCACATACGCGTCAACCATGCACGTTTCCCCCTACCATTTTAATAAGATGACTCCTGCAATCATCATGAACACCCCGAACAACTGCATCCCGTTCAACTTCCGTCGCACCATTCCGAACCATCCGCGCCAATCGATGACGAGCGCGAGCGCCAGTTGCGCAATGAGAAACAACGAGATTGTCATCGTGACCCCGAGTTCGTGGACGGCCGTCATATTACTAAATAAGATAATCGCCGCAAATGCTCCGCCCGATAAATAGAGCGGCTTCACCTGCCGCATCTCGACATACGTGCGGTCCCGGAGCACCAGCATGACAAGGAGCGTGACGATAAATCCCGTGAATTGTGTTAACGTCGCCGCTTGCCACGTCCCAATCTGTGAACTGATTCGAGCATTCGCAACACTTTGTAACGTTAGAAAGAAGCCTCCGCTGATTGCAAATAATACTCCTCGCATCGTTCTCCCCCCCTTAAGATAAACGAATCAATACAATCCCAATGACCATGACAACCAGACTCACGAGTTGCACCCCGGTGACCGGTGTCTTCTTCGCGCCGAACCAACCGAAGCGGTCAATCAGTAAACTTCCGCATAACAGTCCGACAATGACGATGATGACAGCGATCCCTGTCCCGACAATCGGTACGATGAGGACGTTTCCTCCGATGAAGAGCGCCCCAATGATCCCACCGAGCCAAATCCACCACGGTTGACCTTTCAGTTGACCGAGCGGAACGGGTTGGCGTGAGACGAGTAAAATGAGTAAGAGCGCCAACGTTCCGACAACGAAAGAGACCAATGCCCCTTTCAGAGCCGATTCGAGCACTGTTCCCAAATAGCCGTTAATGGCCGTTTGCGTGGCGCTCATCATCCCAATGAAAATCCCAAACAGTCGCCACAGGTTCAGATTCCCCGTGTCCGTTTCCATGGAGACGACCAGCTTGCCCCTTCGGCGATTGAGCCAATCGGATAAGGCGACCGTTCCGATGACTCCGAACAAGACGAGCACGACACCGAACAAACGAAGCGCCGTAATTGGGTGTTCGACAGAATTGAACCAACCGAAATGGTCAATCAACAACCCCATCAGAATCTGTCCAAAAATCGGCATGATGACCGTCTGGACACTCCCGAGTCTTGGGAACAGCAAGATATTTCCCGTTAAGAACAAGACCCCTAACAGTCCGCCAATCCACATCCAACCCGGACCTTCCTGAATCACCGAGCCGTCAAATCCAAATGACTGTCCGGTCAATAAGAGCAATAGGGACAAAAAGATGGTCCCGACAGTAAACGATAAAAAAGATGCAACGAATGGGGAGCCGACCACCTGACGCAAACGTGAGTTGACACTCGTCTGCATCGGCAATAAAATCCCAATCGTCAATCCAATCAAAATAGCTAACATGAATGTCTTCCTCGATTCTACTGGTTCTGTGTATATTGTCAGCTTACGCCTCCGTACTGAAGAAGAAAAGGACCGATGTCCTCAAACAAAAAACGAACCCTTCTCAGGTGTTCGTTTTGGACTCATGGAAGCGTTGATCGCGCGCTTCGCGCAATTCTTTCCCTCGTACATGATGCGCATCGAGCGTGTGTAAGTGTCGATTAATGACATACGGTGCCAGAATCGATAAAACACCGATCCCGAACAACCCGACAATCGCGACGACGGACGACAACGAGTCGGCATAATAGGCAGCCAACAAGCAGATGGTTAAGACGAAGCAGAGCCACTGGACCCCGAAGTCTGTATACACCAGACGTTGATACCGCGCATCCTCGTTAAAGGTAAGAAGCAATTTTGTCTTCCGCCACTCGAAACAGAGATATGGGAAAAAACTGATGAAGACGAGGAGTGGTGCGTAGAGTTTGGACTGCGTGGCAATCACGAGCGTCATCACGACCGTCGCGATGACGACACCCCACACCCAACGCCAATGACTGTCATCCTGCTCCAGCAATTGTTCAATTCGCTTTTCTTTCGTCAGCATATGTACTCCTTTCATACGAGCGGTAATGCTTTGTCACCTCATCTCGGGTTGGTTGCTCCGGGTCGGCTTGTCGCAATTGCTGGACGGTCTGATAGTGCGTCCATGCTAACATGACGATGCCTAGACCGAAGATGACCCATGCGACAGGTGCAATCTGGAGACGACTGAAAAGAATTGCTACTGTGACCGCTCCAATCCAGTAGGAATAGAGGCGATATAAGCGTTTTGTCAGTAGGATGCCTCGACCCACCGTGAAAATCTGTAAGACACGTCCTTCTTTGATCGCCAGTCCTATGAGTAGGACAGCCGTGAGGACCGAACCGATTCCCCATATCCACCACGTGTCAAAACCGAGCACAAAGCTGTTACAAAAAATAAGGGCTCCCGTGAGCCAAAGGTGGAGGGTTTCTCGTGACTGCCGATATCCTCCGATTACTTGAATCCGTTCTTTCTTTGTCATGACTGCTTACGACCTTTCCTTGAAATATCATCTAACGTATGTTTTAAACGTTCCCGGTTTGCCCGGGTCCACTCGCCTGATGTGACGTGGTGCTCATCAAGCGCGGACTGTTTTCGATCAATCCAAAGTGGAATCAATATGAGACACGGTCCGCCGATCAGTAGCGTCCAATTCATCCACGGTAAGATATCGATTCCGTTGAAATGCAACCCAATCAAAATCATGAACCAGATCAAACTCATCAACATGACAGTAAAATCAATCCGCAACAATCGATGATAGCGTGTCGATTCGTTGAAGGATTGCTGCAGTTTCATCTTGTTCCATTCAAGCCATGTCGTATAGAGAAGTGCGACACCGGGTAAAAGAATGCTATACGGACTCCATGTCGAAAGAAAATAGATGGATACTCCTAGCATGACTACGCTCACGATGATGTTGAGACGAGTATATCGTTTCTCAAACTGTTCAATTCTTTCAAATCGCTCTGCTTTGTCCACGGTATCACCTCAGTCTTTCACGAAGTCGAGTTTGATTTCACGGCGCAGCGGCTGCTCTTCGTCATACTGCGGCATCTGCCGGTCGAGCTTTTTCTGTGCGACTTGCAATAAGATGACCCCGCCTAAAAAGACAACGAAAAGCGACCATGCCGGCCAACTGATTAGGACGATGAATGGGAAGAGAATCGCCAACAAGACGAGGAGTCCCATTTCCGATACATATTGCCAATCGATGATGCGCTTGGCTTGTTCCACACTGGTCAACTTTCTGACGAAGCGACGTTCTCGTCCGATGACGTAAAGCATAATCGTAAGTGTGAACGCTAACGGGATGGTGTACATCGGTTCTCCGTTAGACTGAAGCGTGAGAACGACAAGTCCTCCTATTAGTATTGCAAGAATCGAGCGCAACAAAAGCCAACGCTGCTGATAACGATAAATCGTATTGATCCGTTCTTGTTTGTTCATTTCATTCATCCTTTCAGAATCGTCGAATCTCACGACGTGTCGGTTGTTCCGGGTCGAGCCAGCGGATTTGTTGATCGAGCTTCTCTTTAGCCCATAAAATATAAAGCAATGCCCCTCCGATAAGAACCGCAGGAATCCAAGACCATTCCATGATTCGAATGGCTAGCGGATTGACGAGTGCGAGCAATGTGATGAAGAGGAAGTCCAGATGATACTGCAGTGTCACGACACGTTTCACCTGTTCTTGCTCCGACAATTGACTGATCGCCTCTGCTTCATTCGAAAAGAAGTAACGCGTCGCAAGCAACACCCCGCCGATGATGGCGAACCCAATCCAGATGTTCCCGTCCGTTCGCATGAGGAAGTAAACTGCGAGACCTGCCGGAAGCGCTAAGAACAGTCGTTGCAAAAGTCGCTTTCGATTTGATTGTTGAATGGTATGTAGTCGTTCTTGTTTGTTCATCTCGTTCACCTCTTATTCCACTATACGGGATGAGCATGAGAAAAGTTCCGTTATTTTACAAATTAAAAAGGAAGGATCAACCCTCCTTCCTTTACTTTCGATTCACTTCAAAACTTCTGGAGCATCACCTTGACAGACCGTAATGCCCCTTCGATATGTCCCCCGAACTGCGCATCCGTCTCTGAACCAATCAGATGGAGACGGTCACCGAGTTCGATTGGACCGTAAGCCGGGAATGCTGTGAGCGGCATGAGGTCGTCAGATGTCGCCGTCTCAGATTCTGTCGACCAGTCCATGTAATGAAAAGCCAGAAAATCATTCGCTTTCGGACCATATAACTTCTCTAGTTGTTCGATGACACGCGTCTTCACTTGTCCTTCTCCCAACACTTCTCGTTCTCCCGGTGACAGACGGAAGAATCCGAATAGCGCGCCTTGTCCGTTCATCGGTGAGGCGTCATGAATCTCTTGGAGTGGACCGACCCAGCTCATCCCAAAGCCAGACAGACCCTCTTCTCGCCAGAACGGTGTCTTGTATACGATGAGCGCTTTCGCTTGGGACGCCATCCACGTCGGAGTCGTTTTGAGCGCATTTCGTGTCGATCCTGATAATTCAGGTTCGATTGTCAACTTGGCGACAATGCGTGGAGGAAGTGCGAGGATCACGTCGTCCGCGTGATACACCGCCCCATTTCGGAACGTCAATTGAACTCGGTCTGTCTGTCGGTCGTTGGACGTGAGGCGATGCCCTAGCCGAACGATGTCCTCGGGTAACTTTGCGTATAATACTTCCACTAAACTCGTCATCCCGCCGACTACACGTTTCGATCGGACGATGCTTTCCTCCGGCAACACATGTCGTTCCGGGGCAGTCGTCGTCTGGCGTTCGAGCACCATCTCCCCTGTCGTATGTTGAAGGAATGACTCGAGTCCCAGTGTATCCACAAGTTTAGAGATGGTCTTCTCCGTATACGGCCAATACCATGTCGGTCCGAGGTCATAGCCATCCTTCGTGAAGATACGTCCTCCGACTCGGTCACGTGCCTCAAAGACCGTAACGTTATATCCTTTTTGGTGAAGTTGGGTCGCGGCATAGAGCCCGCTGACACCGGCTCCGATGATGGCGATTGATTTCATTGTAAATTCTCCTTTGTCGTCCGTCTCTCCTCGATTATACTGAGTTAGATGATTGGATCTGTTCTAGAAAGGACGACATCAATTGAAAAATATGTGCTATTATCTCTTCTTCCCTTATATCGTATTAATGCGCATCCTGTACCGATTTATTCGAACAGAAGGTCGGATGACGTTGGCGATATGCCTTGTTTCATACTCTCTATGGTCTCTATTTTTATTCGACATCATTCAATGGCCAATCGCAATCGAATTTGTAATCATTATGTACGTATCAAGCGCTCTATATGTACCTCATTTCTTCTTTGACGCGGATGTGAAACGAAGACGATTGAACGGTTACATCCCGATTGAGGAACGACATCATTAAGTCCAATCTATTTCATTCAAATAGTCTAGAAGCTGTTGATTAGAAATCTCATTCTGCATCAATAGTTTCTTCCCTTTTTCTATCCTTTGATTGCCTGGATAGTAAAGTCTCAAAATTTTCAAGCATTCGTCTACGGTCGCCGCAAAACTCTCGTCTTTTACGTTGATCGTCAAATACCAACCTCGGATGACGCGCTTCACGATGGAGCGCTTCTCCAGATGAGACATCTGTCCACGAAGTAATTTGGACTTAGCTGTTTCGATGGTGGAAACGAAATCCTGGTTCAATGCCTCGCTCACACGAGCATCCGGCTTCATGAACGGGAATCGAGTCGAAACATCTTCCCCGTAAACACACGTACAGAGATGCCTTAGCCAAAAGCCCCATTCAAAACGGTTCGCCGGATCCAGTGCCACATCCAGACGACCGATATCGTAGTCGATTTTAATGACTTCCGGATGCTCTATTAGCAATCGCTCCGTCTGCTCCACCAATTCCGTCGCATCGACATCCTCATGCACGAGCACCGTCAAATCGAGATCCGATTGCCCAGCAACGGCCGTCCCGCGCCCGATACTTCCATAAAGGTATATGCTATGTAGCTGTTCATCGAATGCTCCTTTCACCAATTCGATTGCTTTGAAGAGCACCACTTCAAACTCAGGTTGCACGTGATGGATGGATGTTTGGTTCATGACGTAACCTGCCTCGTCCGTACCAAGTCGGGTCGGCTTATTCATGACACACCTTGTTCAATGAACGCTTGGACATCAAGCACTTGGTGAAGATGAATCTGGTCGACGATATAGTAATATTTCGTATTCGTTTCGGGATATTCCTCAACGATTGCTTCGCACCATTCACGGTCGAACATCTTTTCCCACGATGCACGGAGTTCTTCCTCGTCCTCTGCCTCACGGTCTTCAAAAGAGAGGAACCATCGATTTAAGGCGAACATCCAATAACCTGCTTCCAATTCTAAAACGACCTCATCAGGTAGCTCGACGGTCAATAGGACACCCGGCTCCCCAACCTCTAAAAAACCACCACGTGCGACATTTGGTGGAGTATCACTAAGCCAAACGGGATCATTCCCATTCAGTAATCGTTTCATGCGTTGCTCATATTGGTCAACCAACCAATCGTAGGCAGATCGATGATTGGCATCTTCCTCATCTTTAAGCATACCGTAGTTCGGGTCACCGAATAAAAAGCCATTCTTCTTAGCGGCTTCCCACGCACCTGCATGTTGATATGTATAATAAATTGCCATTTAATCGACTCCTTTTAAGTCTCTGTATTCAGTGTAACGAGAATATAGGATACAATGCCAGTGACAGTCTTTTAATTTGGTTGTATTTGGAAGTATAATGAAGACGTAGAAAGGGAGGCATGTCTATATGAACGTCATCATGGTTTCATTATTCGGACTCATCTTCACGGTGTTGCCAATTGCCGTACTAATCATCGGTATGTTGTGGATTCGTAATGTCGTCGTACGTTCTGAGAAACGAGCAGACGAGCAACTCTTTATGGAACGTGAACGCTCGAAACAGATACAAGTATTGATCGAACGTCTCGACCACATCGAACAACAATTAGATTCGAACGCAAAACGCAGCTGACTTAAGTTAGCTGCGTTTCGTCTGATCACACTTTCCATTCAAATGGTTTAGACCGAATGAGTCCGAGCTTATGCCCGATTCGCCATCCCATCCCTCTCACTCGGTCTAATAAACTATCGCCTCGACCGACAAAAGGCATAACGGCTCGAACTTGAGTTAAATCAATTCGGTGGATGACGTGTTGATATACCAATTCGACATTAGGTTGATCCGCGACAGACTCTTCGCACCATGCTTTGTCAAAGATACGTTCCCACGATTGACGCACGAACCGTTCGTCCGGTTCGTCTTCTCGGTCATATTCTTCTAACGTCTCATACAATGGAAAGTTACTAAGCACATGATGCCAATACGAAAACTCGGATGCCAACACTTCTTCATCGGGTATCTCAACAGTCAAGACGACACCTCGGTTCCCCTCACCAATATGTCCTCCCCGTCCCAAATCGGGAAACTCGTCCCAACACCAGATTGGATAGTTCCCATTTAATGAGATACCGATACGCTTCTCGTATTGTTCGACCATCCAATCATAGGCAGGCTTGAACTCTTCCAACCCGTCTTCACTGAACAACGCATATTCTCCACTCGCTTCAAGATATCCTTTCCTCAAAGCTTGTTGCCATGCTTCTTCTCGTTGATGTGTGTAGTAGATGCCCATGACCTTTCAATCCTTTCATCGTTACTCTTCGGCTAGTTTAAAAGATTTCAGCAGAAGAACTACGATAAAAAAATAACCCGGTCATATTATATGATAGGTCTGAATGATACGGGTGAAGATAGATTTATCAAAGATGAGGGACGACCGTATTCCATCGACTCATCGATGAACGTCTCTATTGTGCGTACGTTCTCCGTCACCACTTTGACGAGGTAACTATACTGCCCGGCTAGACGATGACATTCGATGACAGACGGCTGTTGACGACAAAATTCACGGAACGCCTCACAACGATGGGTGTCATAAAGAATAAAGGCGGTTACGTGTTTGTCCATCTTTTCGGGATTGATGACAGCCCGATAGACTGTGATGACTCCACGTTCTTCGAGTCGCTTCACCCGTTCGGTCGCAGCAGGCGTAGACAATCCAATCTGTCGTCCTAATTCGGTCATCGAAATCCGGGCTTGTTGTTGCATCAATTCAAGAATATGGCGGTCTATTTCATCCACTTGGCATTCACCTTTCAAAATAAAGTGAAACGGTACATAATCCGTTCTTTCTTAAGTCATTCGCTGAAACTTCCGTCAAACCTCTATGTATCTGTATTCCTCCGTTGCATACACTTGAAGTAACCAATTCAAGGGGGAATCAACATGCAAACAACAGTCGTTCCATTACTCATCATCGATGTCCAACAAGCCTTTCATGATCCAAGCTGGGGAAACCGCAACAATCCACAATGTGAAGAGAATATCGCACGGTTGATTGAAGCGTGGGAAGCTCAAAATCAACCAATCATCTACGTCCAACATGTCACGAACGTTCCAACCTCACTCTTCTATTTCAAAAAAGACGGTCATTTGTTCCAAGACTTTATACAACCTCGTGAACAAGATGTCATCCTGACGAAACAGGTGAATAGCGCCTTCATCGGAACGGACTTACAGGAACGACTCGAATCACTTGGTGCGACACAGATCGTCATCACCGGATTAATCACGAACCATTGTGTCGAGACGACCGCACGGATGGCGGGAAACTTAGGATTCAACCCAATCGTCGTCTCCGACGCGACGGCAACGTTCGACCGTCAATCAATCAGTGGGGCATGGATCCCCGCAGCGATCATCCATGACGTGTCACTCGCTAGTTTGAATGAAGAATTTGCATCGATTCAAACGACAAATGAGGTCATGAAAGATGTGTTACAAAAAGAAGTACAGTCCTGATGGATTGTACTTCTTTATTTTATGCGTTCGACTGAGGACTCGGATACTTCACTGCGTTTTTCACGAGCTTGTCTTCAATTGCTTTCGAGACATCGATTCCAGCAGCGTGAGCGAACGTCAACGCGTAAATCAACACGTCTGCCAATTCCTCTTCCATCTCCGTCTTCTTCGTCTCAAGCGCTTCTTCACTCGACACCCATTGGAATACCTCAAGGAGCTCACTTGCCTCAAGCGATAACGATAGCGCCAAGTCTTTCGGATTATGATGAAACGCCCAGTCGCGCTCATCACGGAATTTAATGATCTCGTCCATTAATCGTTGCACTTCGTTCATATGCTCCACATCCTCATCGTAAAGGTTTTTTGTCTCTTCAAACTCTATTCCATTTTACCAAAAGATGTAACCTCCATGTGTAATCATCTTCCTCTTAAGCCCTTCTCTGTAAAATGTTATACTCCAACTAAAAAGGGAGGGATTTGGTGCTTACTTTCCAAAACGTCTCGGTGCGCCAACAAGACACACTCATTCTCGAAAACATTTCATTTACGATTCAACCAGGCGAGTTAGCGGCTGTCCACTGTGGCTTCATTTCCCGAGAAATCATCTTCGGTCTCATCAGTCAGGAAATCACGACTTATACCGGGAACATCGACCACCCTTCAACACTATCCCTCTTCTCCATACGGGACGGTTTATACGAGCGACTCACCATCGAGGAGTATTTACGCTTTACCAAGCGCCTATATGATTCAACTGACTCGGTCGACTCGGTGATGCAGCAACTCCAACTCACGACTTACCGCAAGCACCGCCTCCACCGTCTTAATCGCTCTCTTGTCAGACGCACGCAGTACGCCGCGCTGCTTCTCCAGGATCGTGACCTGTATGTGTTTGAAGAACCTGACCAAGACGTGGACCAAGAGACACGCCATCTTTTACGCGATGCGTTACAGACATTGACGTCGAGACAAAAAGCCGTCCTCGTGTTGACGAGCAACATGGAAAGTGCGCTCTTCATGACATCGACCGTTTATCGGATCGACCATCGTCACTTACGCCTGTTAGACGTGGAACCAGAAGAAACGGATGAGACAGAAATCTCATCTGAGGTTATCCATGTCCGTTTCGAAAAGATCCCGACGAAAGTGAACGAAAAAATCATCTTACTCGACCCTCCTGAAATCGACTTCATTGAGAGCCAGGACGGCCAATCGATTTTACATAGTGAATCTGAGCAGTTCCCGAGCGTCTTCACGATGAACGAGCTCGAGACACGATTGACCCCGTATGGTTTCTTCCGTTGCCATCGGTCCTATCTCGTGAACTTACAACGTGTCCGCGAAGTCATCACCTATACGAAAAACAGCTTCAGTCTCGTCTTGGATGATTCAGAGAAGACGACGATTCCGTTATCTAAGACAAAAATGGCAGAACTGAAGACGATGATGGGGCTCAAATAGTCTCCATTCATAGTTCCATTCGCTTCGTTCACCTCCTGATATGCGCCATTTATCGCCATTTGAATGCGGTCCCCCTTTATTCCTTATACGATAGAGGCAAGCAAGACGACATCGACAAGGAGGAACGGGAATGGAACCAATCATTCAAGTGAACGGGTTGAAGAAATTGTTTGGGAACGAGGAAGCGTTACATGATGTGACGTTTACAGTCGGAAAAGGGGAAGTGTTCGGCTTCTTGGGACCGAGTGGCTCAGGAAAGACGACAACGATTAAAATTTTGACGTCACAACTCGCACAGACAGCTGGCGATGCCACCGTATTCGGTGTGCCGGTCGCTGACTTGAAACAAGAACAGTACCGCAAACGCATCGGCGTGTTGACGGACAATAGCGGTCTCTATACACGACTTTCTATAGAAGAGAACTTGAGCTTATATTGTGACCTCTATGATGAACCAAAGACTCGGATCGATGAGGTATTGAACATGGTCAATCTTAGCGGGGAACGGAAAAAGCGCATCGACAAACTCTCTAGAGGGATGTTGCAACGGGTGACGCTCGCACGCGCCCTTCTTCATGAGCCAGAGCTCCTGTTTCTAGATGAACCGACCTCGGCTCTCGACCCGGTCAACTCTCGACATATCTATAAAGGGATTGAACGGTTGAAGGCAAACGGAACGACCATATTTTTAACGACCCACGACATGCAAGAAGCCGAAGAGCTCTGTGACCGTGTCGCTTTCTTACATCAAGGGTCGATTCAACTGCTCGATGCCCCGAACGTATTGCGCAGGAAATATGCGACGGGATCGATGCGAGTTGAATTGAACAACGGTCAGACGCATGAAGTGACGCAAACCGACGAAGGCGCGGACTGGCTCCATAAACAGATGCGTGCTAAAAATATCGCATCGATTCACTCCAATGAGCCGACACTCGGCGACATCTTTATCGAAGTGACAGGGAGGAAATTATCATGACTTTTTCAATGAAACGCGCACTCGCCATTTTCCAAAAAGACTATAAAGATTTGTCTCGAAACTTGTTCGTCTCGTCGACCTTGATCATGCCGCTCTTCTTCGCTGTCTTCTATTCGCGAATCGGTGACGGTGGCGTCGACATCACGTACTTCGTCATCAACATCACGTTCAGCCTCGTCGCGATCTTTGTGCAGTGTGCATTGATTGCCGAAGAAAAGGAGAAGAACACGCTTCGCGGGCTCATGTTGTCCCCAGCGAGCATGCTCGACATCTTGCTCGGAAAGAGCGCTCTCACATTCGTGACGACGATGATCCTCATCGTAGCCTCGTCATTTTTGATGGATTATGCTCCACAAAATCTGGCTGTGATCGCCCTCGCGCTCATCGTTTCAACATTCTTTTATATCGGAATCGGAACGATGTTCGGCTTGATGACGAAGACGGTCATGGAAGCTTCATTGATTGTCATGTTGCCGTTCTTTTTCTTCTCGTTCTCACCGATGTTGTTACCACTACAAGATCGGTTCGCCATCATCGGAGTGCTTGAGTATTTACCGAACGTGCTCTTGATTGATGTGGCTCGTCAAGTGGAAGACGGTGCGAACTTCGGTAGCGTCGGGCTAGAGCTTGGGTTGCTAACTGCTTGGGCGCTTGCAGCATTCGTCGGTAGCGTCGTGATGTATAACCGGAAACAGACGGACTGAAAAAAGAATCGCCTGAGAAAGGGCGATTCTTTTCGTATATACTCATTTATGTTCCGCCGGTGTCCAACGCTCCTGTTCACTCGACGCAGGATAATCAATTCCATCCGGATAGGCAATCAGCTCGATGAGCGACCCCCACGGTGCCTTCCCGTATACACCTTGGTTATCCCCATTGTCTTCGACGCCGGCTAACGGGTGTGGTTTTGATAACAACTGTCCACCCGCACGTTCAAAGCGCTGAGCCGCCTCTTGCATATCATCCACATAGATTGCGAAATGATGTAAACCGTACGATGAGATTCCTGTCGGTTCAGTTTCATTTACTCGTGCGACTTGAAACAACTCGATAGACGGTCCTGATTTGATTTGGAGCAGCCGCATATGGATGATTTGTTGTCCGTCTGGTAAGTCCAGTTGTTGCTCTGCCTCTTTCCCTTGCATCGGTTCATCTTCTGGACGTTGCACGTCATAGCAAATCTCAGCGTGGAACGCATCTTTCAAAAAAGTAGTTGCCTCCTCAATAGAAGGCACCGTCATTCCGATGTGATCAATTCCTCTGTTCATGATGAGTCCCCTTCCATTGTTGACGGATCCGATCCATCCACGTCATGACATCCCGTGAATAAAGTCGCGTCTCGTCAGATTCACCAGAAATGACACGATGCATCGCGTCGATTTCATAGCGTAATGCCTGCTCCGTCTCCCCGAGCTGAACGGTCTCAACCGAGCCATCTTTCGTGTACGTGATGGTCGCCTCCGTCGCACGAGGAAACGCATTGACGGTAATGTACCCCTCTTCTCCGGCGACTACTCCTTGCTTCGGTAACTTCGTACGCATCGCAAGGGTAATGTTCACCATTTGATCAGAACCTGTACGAAGGATCATACTCGATTGTTCATCGACCCCGGTTTTGTATGGTTTCATCGTCGTCAACACTTCCACTACTTCTTCGTCCAAGAAATTTCGAGCGAACGATAAGGCGTACGTCCCGATATCGAGCATCGCACCCCCAGCCAATTCCGGATTGAAGAATCGGTTGGACGGATCATCTTCTTTATAACTGCCGAACGTCACATGAATCATATTGACCCGTCCGATTGCACCTGCCTGAACACGACGTCTCAACTCTTCAAAGAGCGGCATATGATAAATCGTCATTGCTTCGAGCACAATCACCCCTTGATCATCAGCCAGACGTTGAATGTTCTCGAGCTCTTCACTGTTTAGTGTGATGGCTTTTTCGCAAAGGACATGCTTTCCATGTGCGATGGCTTGTTCCATCATCGAATAGTGAAGATGATGAGGCGTCGCTACGTAGACAATGTCGATGTCAGGTGACGACAACATCTCATCTAACGTTTGGTAGACCTGTTTTATCCCATATTTTTGCGCAAATTGTTCGGACTTTTCAACGTCTCGTCCCCACACTCCGTAGGCAACCCCCTCTGATTGCGCGAGTGCTCGAGCGAATTCTGTCGCTATCGCACCTGGTCCAATGATTCCCCATTGCTTCATTTCACTTCCCCCGTTTCTGTTGGATAGACAACTGTATCATGATGCGATGCGACGATGACGTGCGTGACGACATCTGTGAACAAGGACGTATCAACCACGCCACGTACTTGAGATAACTGGTGGTGCACCTCAATCGAATCTTCAGACGGACGGACGATCACGTCGAGTAATCGGTTTCCGTTCATCGTCACCAAAGCCCCATCACTGTTCAAACTTTGACGAACTTGTAGAGATTTCACCCATGGGAGCTTTCGGACTTTCTCGCTCACATAGGTGAATGCTTGTGGAAGAACTTCTAAGACAACCGGATGATCAAACGTCAATCGTTCCACAAATTTAGAGTCATCCACTAGTAATACATATCGCGTCGTCATGGTTGCAATGAGTTTTTCTTCCGTATGAATCCCGCCTCCACTCTTCAAGGCGTGGTGTCGTGTATCGACTTGGTCACACCCGTCAAAAGCAAGGTCGATCAGTGAGACATCCCCCGTCTCGACAACCCGAAGCCCTTTTTCAAGACAAGCACGTCGTGTCACAAATGAAGGTGTCACGATAGTTACGTCCAGTTGATTCGTATGAATCCTATTGATGAGGTGTTGAATCGTACTGCCACCCCCAAGACCGATTGTCATCCCCGATTCAATCCAAGGGAGCGCGGCTTCCGCACACTTCTCTTTCACATCCATCTGTTCATTCCCCCTGTAACAGTTGTTGTGCCGTACGATCAGTTGTCACGATGACATCAATTAGCTGATGCTCGGCTGCGACTCGAATCGCCTCTACTTTCTCACTTCCATAGGCCACCCCAATTTTAAGTGGCACCTTTGCGAGTTGTTGATGTTCAATATGGACTGTTCGATCCGATAATGAAGTGGTCACGGTCTCTCCATTTTGATTATAAAAGTGCGAGCAAAGATCTCCGATGATTTGGAGGTCGTTCATTTCTTCGGTAAACGTTTGTCCATAGAAAGCCAGCCAATTGGATTCTTGATTCAGTTGGGCCGAACCGATTCCAAAGAGGGCGATGTTCATCCGCCCCCATAGCTCTACGACTTCTTGAGCATGTGTTGATTTCGTCAATGCTTGTTTGATGGCAGCATTCGGTAAAATAGCAGGAACATCGATTAGTTTAGAACGTCCACGCCATTTCCGTGAGGCGTCATACGCCAACGTATTCGCATGAAAACGACTTTCGAGTTTTCCGTCCGGTCCACCGATGAGGGGCACACATTGGATACTTGAATACACTTCTTTCGGCGTGAGTGCTTCCACGACGGAAGCGAGTGCTGTCCCCCAAGAAAAACCGATCACATCGTCATCAGTCACCATCGACTCAACATATGTTGCGCACGCTTCCCCCATACGCTGTAACGTCTCTTCGCGTTGACCTGACTTTTCAGGTACAAGGATGACATGCTTTAGACCGAACTGCTCTTTTAGTTGAGCTGCCACGTCAATCGATTGATAGCGATCATAATCGATTTGAAATTTCACGATTCCTAATTCCCGAATACGTTTTAACATGCGACTAACCGTGGCCCGATTGACATCGAGCGTCTCTGCAATCTGATGTTGTGTTTGATTCTGTTCGTAATACAAGTGCGCTACTTCGTAAAGCCTCTTCAGTTCTTCTGACATTCAGTCACACTCCTTTGCACAAATGTACAATTAAATGAACAATTGTGCAACAAGAGGTATGTTTAGAAAAGGCAATCGGCTACTAGGGACAGACAAACAAATCGTACATGCGATGGCAACACAACTTTCTCCTTTGCTTGAGAATAAGAAAAAGCCTTCACAATGGAAGGCTTGGTAGAAAACATCATATTGCTTAGCGTTTCTGCTTTTCTAAACTAAACGGAATCGACTTCTTCAAGCCAAGATTATAACTGAGCTTCCAGGCTAATCCGCGAACCCGGTCCAACAAACAATCATCCAAGTCCCGAAAAGGCATGACTGCCCGAACCTGATGCAGTTCAATGCGATGAATCACGTATTGATAGTCTGGTGCCTCGATAGACCGATGAATCGCCATCTCCTCACACCATTTTTTATCAAAGATTTTTTCCCATGACTTTCGGGTATAGGCCGGATCAATATTTTCCCTGTGATCAAAGGCCTCGGCTGTATCGCAAAAAGTAGAGTGATACGGAACAAACTCCCAAAATGAAATTTCTGAAGCTAGTACTTGATCCCCCGGTAATTCAACCGTCAACACAACACCTTTGTTTCCTTGTCCGATATGTCCACCCCTGCTCAAGTCAGGAAACTCATCCCAACACCAGACCGGATAGTTCCCACATAACGAAATTCCAATTCGTTGCTCATATTGTTCAACCATCCAATCATAGGCTGGTTTAAAAAATTCAAATCCTTCGTCGTTGAAAAAAGCGTACTGAGGATCACCTTGTAGATACCCTCGTTCCAATGCTGCTTTCCAAGCGTCTTCATGCTGATATGTATAATAAATCCCCAATCATTCTCCAACCTTTCATATATCATATGCATTCACCATACAAAAAGTCTTGAAGATAGGAATGTACAAAAAATGCATAGGTGTTTTATTTATTATCCAAGTATCTCAATTTAAAAAGGCCATAAGTAATTGGTTTATTGATGGGGTCTTACATCTTATATTTTCTATCTCCGCTTTTCAACGACATAAGATTTTACTACGCTTGATTTTGTCAAAAACTACTCACACTTTGTTTTTTTCATATCATGTAATTCGATTTTCTATTTTCTGAATTGTATGCTGCGGAATAGCAATGAATAGTCTTCTGTCGTATGAACAACTACTTCATGTAAGGCTCGTGTCAATGAGACATATAATCGCCGCGCCTCCTGTGGAAATTCAGGATAGTTTTCTTGATCGACATCCATTAAAAGCACTGCATCAAATTCCATACCGCGCAAGTAGTCTACTGTAGAAATAACAATTTCTTCTCCAACTTTAGTAGTATCAGATACAATTAGTTGAGTACGTAAATTAAGTTTTGCGTGTAAGAACTGTGCGCGTTCTAATGTTGGTGTGATTATACAAATCGTAAATTGTTGTTTTCTCCAACGAGCCAGTACTTCTTTTATTTCTCTACTTTTCTTTGTCACTAGAAATTCGATAGGTTGCCCATCTCGGTTAAATGGATCAATCCATGTCGTATCGTGATCTGAATCATACAGTATTTCTTTAGCAAAATTAATAATAGGTTTTGTCGTTCGGAATGCTTTCGTTAGATACTCGATGCGCCATTTTGACTTTCCATGAGTTTTAATTGAATCCCATGACTCCATGTCAAACGCTTGATAGCTTTGTAGCGTATCTCCGAATATCGTCATCCCATGACAGATTTTTTCGAGCACCATTAAATCGAGCGGACGAAGCGTCTGGGCTTCATCAACAAAGAGATGGCTCCATTTTTCAGGATACCCATTTGTTTCATAGTGAAGATACATCCAGAGGAAGAGATCTAATCTTGTCGGAGATTTATATTTATGCCATGCCTTCAATAGGGTCTCATCCACATCTACTTTCATGTGTTCAAGCATCAATGGATTTTTTAGCATCTTCCAAACTGTTTCGGCATCAATTCGTAAGATTTCACTCCAAAAGTTCAAAAACGCTTCTCGCTTTTTCTTTTCGGATAGTAATCGATTTTTAAAATTCTCTTTCATCAATTCACTTAATTTTTGACGTTTTTCATCATACAAGTATTTTGTCCAAATCGATGCTGCTTCAATATACTCTTGTTCATAGTCCTTTTTATTTAAAATATGGATTTTTTCAAGTTCACTTCGAATCGTTTGAAGAATCCGCAATCTCTTTTCGTGAAATGTCCCATTTCCGGACATCCACATATCAATTGCTTTTTCATGTAAATAAACTAACTCATCCATTGGTTCATAACTAAAAAAAGTTTCACAGATGTCTTCGTTCCATTCTGCCAGCGCCTCATCAACCCACTTGATTAAATGGTTCGATTCATACAGCGGAAGTAATTCCAAATGGCCATTCTGATTTAAAAACTTTTTGTTCAATTGAACCGCAAAATCATCAAATGCCATTGTAGAAACTGATTGAATTTGTAAATGCTCCGCATCCTTCAACAGTTGATGAATCGTCGCTTCGTTCGGAGCTAAATAAAGCATCTTTCGGCGTTCATCTTGATACTGCAAATAAGACATACGATGTAGCGCCGTTAACGATTTCCCAGTTCCCGCCGCCCCTTGGACAATCATATATGTATTCACGGGTGCCTGGATAATGTGGTTTTGTTCGGCTTGCCGTGTTGCAATGAATCCATCAATAGAACGATCTTTTTGCTTCTTCGTCAACTCTTTCTCCATAAAACTCTCTTTTGGGACGTCAGGCACCGTCGACGGCTTTTTGAATGTCGATTTGATTTGCTCGGTAAATCGTTTTGTCAGTGAGCTCGGTTGCCGTTTTGGAGCACGACGATGATTTGCCTGAACGACACGTCGCTGTCTTCGATCAAGCTCAAGCTGTGTCATCCCGATGATGTCACCACCTGGCGTCTCAATCGCCTCCCCGTTAAACATAGACGCACGCATCGCCATCTCACTCCGCCAATCCAAAACGAGGGGGATCTCAGGTGAACTAGGATGCGCCACGCCGAACTTCCCGACCGGATAAATCTCTTCTTCACCTTCGTCCTCAATTACGAATGTGAACGAATACAGTTCTTTCAGGGCGTCCTCATACTTTTGGCGTTCCTGTGCGCTTTCCGATTGACGTGAATGTCCTCGCATGTCAATCATTTCATAGTCGCTTGATTCAAGACCCGGTTTTTCTTTAGTATCTTTTCCCGTTAAATGAGATTCAATGATTGTGCAAAAATCATTCAATCTTTTTTGTTCTTGCTCTATAACAGCCGTCACTTTCATGAACCTCCTCGCTCCCCACTCTGTTTTTTCTTTCGTTATGTGATTTCTATACGTGGCCATTTAATATTCTGTTCTTTACAATTTCTCTTTAAATATTGCAAATCACTCGTATAAACAAGATGAGCATTTTTATGATGCTTATGCAAATTTGAAATACCAAACAATAAATCGACAGTTCTTTGCAGAGCCAATTCAGGAATGCACTTTTTAAATAAAATTTCTCTTCGTTTTTTCATAGAAATTGATGTTACTTTAATGTAACCACATGCAGCTAAATCACTTTTTTCCTTTAGTTGAAACTGTTTCTCGTTATGACGAAACATTTGTTGAACAATTTGGTTCATACGATTAGATTCTGATTGTGATAAATCAAGATAACTTAATATTTTTTCTAATGCATGTGGATTGAATCGTTTTTCATCCCAATCTTTTAATAATAATCCGAATGGTGTAATGGCTCGATATGGGAGGTTGAGTCCATTCATTCTCCCAAAAAAACTGATTGCATCTTGCTCTTCCATGATTCGACTACTTTGTTTAAACTCTCTTTCGAACTCATCTATCGAAAGATACTCATAGTAAAATCGAATAATACGCAAATACACAATTGGGAGCTGTTCTTTCTGCGGGTGGGGTAACCCTCTTAAAACATGTAGATTTTGACGTATCAACTCCTTGAATGATTCATTCCCAGAACTGTGAAACACTTGTAGTAACTTCATTAATCGATTCATTCGCTGCTTCGTTTTATTTAGTGCTTTACGATTACGGATTAACTCATTCAAATTTTTCTCGATTATTTGAAACTGGTTTGTTTTAAGAAAAGTACTTTCCATTTGTTCAATTCTCATATCAATCCCATGTACGTGTTCTTTTTCCCTGTATCAATCTTATATGCTTTCTTCTCTGTGTTTTCTACATTCACAAATAACACTTTATAGTTAGTACCTCTCTTAGATTCATAAACTCCCATCCTCATCTTTTTCTTTAATTTATATGGATTAAATCGAACCTCCATTTCAATTACTCGATCTAACTTAGTAATTAAAACTTGAATCATATCAGATCGATGTAACGTAATTCTTTCAAGAGCTGCTATTTGGAACAACTCTTCATTAATAATTCGATTAGATGTTAAGTTTTGAAAAAATACACTTACCGTCCCAATACCTATATCGACTTCAATTTTATTTTCGACATAATGAACAGGTATTTTTCGTATAATCGATTCCTTATACTTTGCCATCACAAGTACGCTCCTCAACTAATCAAACTTCGCTAAATCCCAATGTGTCAAAATCCCCAATAATGATTGATTTGATTTCCCTGACTCAGTAATCAAAAGTACTTCTAGTTTTCGTCCTTCATTTGCGGCCTGTAAAAAATAATCCTTCGCTTCATAGACAGTAGTTCTTCTTGAAATAAAGCGATACGTTTCAGCAAGTTCATCGACGGAAATAAAATCGCTAACCCTAGTCTCTTCGAATGAAATAAGATCGTCCTTCACTTTTGATGCCAACCAATTCGTGATACCGCTTTCAGTAACAAGTGAAATAAACTCTCCCTTAGAATTAAATACAGGAAATTGAGAGTACTGAAACTGTTGAATTAGCTGCAGCATTTTACTCATCGAATCCGTTTCATTCAATGAATAGACGTCACAGAAGAAGTTATTCATCCGCTTTGGAGAACGTAACTTCTCTTCAATTTCAATAATCTCACCCACAATTTTCTCGTGCGGTTCCGCAATCGGCTCACCGTTCAATCCGCTCCCATGTTGAATTGCGTTGCGCAAGCGTCCAAAACTTTTAAGCCGCTCCGCTTTTTGTCGAATCAAGGGATTTTGTTTAGCGGCTTGATCCACAAGATAGGAAAACGAAATATGTTCTTCTTGTCCTAATTGCTGACGCAACATCGTTTCAATGTTATGCAACCGATCTAAGAAAATAACAGAGTTTTTCAGGAGATACCTCCATGTTTGAAAACCTGATTTCAACGCACCACAAACTCTTCTTGCTTAACAGTTTTCCATGCCTCACCGTCATACAATTTAAACAACTCGCTAGCTAATTGGTAATTTCGCTCAAATGCTACGTTACCTAGATTAAAGAATGGTTTTGTAGATTCGCTCCAATTCCACAACACACGCTTGTCTTCTCGAATTGGCATTTGTCGATCTTCTAACAATGCAGTGAGCGCTTTGCGTTCTATCGGTTCAGAGTATCCAAGCATCGCATAGAGAAAGTATGCGTACTCCGTCTCATCAAAATTCAAAACAACGACATGCGCATTATGTTCGTTAATAAACCGCATCATTATCCGATACTGTTCAAATAACAACGGTGCTAAAAGCGCACTTTCTGGATGGCTACCATTCAAGATTGATTTCGTTAATCGGGAACACTTCAATCGATGAGGTAACCGTAAAGCTGGGAAAGTAGGGATTGCTAGTACATTCGTTTTAACTCCAGCTAGTCGAAAGAAACGTTCAATTTTTTGATCAAACGCATGTCTTGTAGTCGAACTACTTTTTCCTTGTTCATATATGAGAGACGCCCATGTCAAAAACTGTTCTTCGTCCAAATTCTGATTGATTGACTTAGGGTTAAGGAGCATTCCACCTTCTTTATACTCAAATTCTTGAGTTCGATTTAATGGAGATTGGCCACCCCATATTATGACACGAACATCTTCGACATCTTGTGGGATAAAATGTGGAGCTGGTGCGTTACTACCTTCATATATGAATGGTATTAACTCTCCCCAAATCTGAATCAATTCTTCGTTCATATTTAATAAACTATTGGATTCTTGACGTGTATTCCAGAGACCCGGCTCAAAGCGCCATGTATGAAGCGTATCTTGAATGAAGTAGGGATGTTTGTACAGAATTGACTCGACCGTTTTCGGTGAATATGGATATTGCTGTTGAACCTCTTCAATTAACTTATCCACAGGAACCGGAGATTTCTGTTTCAATAAATAGTTTACCAAGAGTGAACGTGCGCTTGGATGTTCAAGGGATGGATCGAGTTCTTGTAGACGGTTAAGCCGCTCAGCTTCGCGCATATCCTCTGGTAGATACGAAGCCACTCTGACAGTCGCTTTGCCCTCCTGAAGATTCTCGAATATCATCTTTTGCCCCGGTTTTATTCGATGTTCAAAGAGAAAATCGCTAAAGCTGTGGCTTCCTGCCTGACCTTTTGCGTTCATGGTAAGGATAAAAGGACTCGACTGATTTAATACCTCTAACTGTCCATCGACAAAATACTTGGCTAACTCACCAGACACCTGAAAGGTAGAATTTCTTCGTTCAAGTGTAGATAAACGAACCGTCACACGATTATTGGCTGTACGTTCACGTTTAATAGGTTCAGTAACGTTTAAGCTCTGCTTTAGTCGCGGCGATGGAATTGGAGAAATAACTGTTTTCCCTCGCGTTTTATTTGAAGTGAAATCTAGTAGTTCTTTAGGTTTGGAATCATCATAAATAATTGTATTTTGAGAAATAACAATATTTCGTTCCATCTTTAAAACTTGTCTCAACCCTTCATAATAAGCAGAGAATATATTTTCATATGGCTGTTTTCGAAAATATTTTTGAATCACTTCTCGAATTTTAATCGGTGTTTCACGATTCCGTTTCAGATGCTCAACAATGGCGCCTTTTTGTTCTTCAATTTCTTCTAGAATATCTGGTGAGACGGTGATGTCGTAATCCATTGGTGGATTATCATAATCATATAAACTGATCCGTTGATAAGATGTCTTGAAACGAGAATCTACTTTAGGAAAGAACAAGACATTAGAATCTTGGATGTCATAGTATGATTTCACTCGTGCAATCACATCATGTCTGACGATATTTTCGAGTTTATTCTTGTACATATAGCGATGGACCAAATCATTTAGCAATTGCCACTCGCTTAAAATGATATATTGCGCATCTTTGCGTCCGTATTTTCCTTTTAACACAATAAAACGAGGGTCTTTATACAACCGTGTTATTTCTTTTTCTACATTTTTAGCCATTAAGATAGGCTCTCGGTTTTGACGTAGTTCACGTTCAAGCGCGTCAAATCGTGATGAAGGTTCATTTTTCCGTCTTACATAATCACCTTCGCTAATAACTGATGGTACGTTTGCTTCTAGAGCTGAGTTTAAGTTCAGAACTGCGAATTCCCTCTTACATCCTCGTCCTGAATCCCAAATCATCATCAAATATTCAATTAATTTCTCTCGCGTCAATACATCGGTGTGAAGTGAGTTAAATGCCAACTGAATATAACTAATATTTGAAGAGACTACCCCTGAAGATTCCATCATTTCCCCTCGCCCCCTTTATTCAAATGTTTTACAATTAAATTATATAAGAAAGGGGCAAAATAATGAATGATATTATCCAAAGCCTAGTTAATTTTTTATCAGGTAAAGATAATCAACAAGCCTCGATTGATGAGGTATTAGATTTACTTGAAGATGAGTTCATCGATTTGCGACAACTTCGACAGATTTTGACACATCAATCGCAAATTCAAATGAATGAGGAAACTCTTCAATTAACAAGTCAGAAGAAGCAATCTACACAAGCTAAAGCTTTTACACCTAAACAACGAACTGCACTCGTTGAAAACCTAGAAAAAAGATTGATAGGACCACAAAATGGTGAACAGGAAACACTCAAAGCGGCACCAAGTTCGTACTATTTGACCGGTCGCCTTTTTCCATATGGTGCCTCATCGAACGTCATTCATGAAGAAGAAACGGATCAACCTTTAAATGAAGTTGAAGGCATTACTGTTGAAGGTGAAGCCATTGAAGAAATCATTACTTCTCAAGACCAATTCCGTAATTCAAGCATGGGCGTTAGTTTCATTTTAAATGACATTACCCCACTAACTTGTCACATCAATTGGGCTCGTTATGAATTCGTAGAAGAAGATAACTCTTTTCATTACAAGCGGCGTCCGTTCTCAAAAACTATCTCACTTGATTTAAAACAAAGTGGTGAACTATCAGTCGACTTAGATTCAAACCTACTTTTAAAATGGTATGTTCGCCCAGGTAAATCAGGATTAGACATTAGTCTTTATCTCGTCCATAGCTTAGATTTGAGTTCAACTAATCGTTTTCCGAGACAGGAAGAAATCATCTTCCAACCGCAACTATCGTTTAGCATTAATAAGCAGTCGATTGTTCCTCGTCCTGCTTATGGTATGAATAACTTAATAAACTTCTTATATCGCGAACGAACCGTACCAATTATCGGTCACCAAATCGGTACAGATTGGTCTGTCGATGATACAACCTACCACTTCACAACCACATGGTTACCAAAAGAAGAAGTGCCACTTGTTGAGCATCAACGTTTGACAGATACATCGTTTAATATGCTTGATTTGGCTAAACAACCTAAAGATAAAGTAATCTCTAGATTAAACAAATTACCAGATGCGTATATGGAATGGATTAAAAAGGAATCAACGAAGTTAGATGGACTTAGCGAAATGGATCAATCCTTACTTTTACAACAAGTTGAACAAGCAAGAGAAACTTGCTCGCGTATGTACGATGGCATTCGTCTTTTGGAGACGAACGACAAAGCATGGACCGGCTTCAGACTCTCGAACTTAGCGATGCATATTCAACGCGAGCAAGGAATCCATGCCTCGGTTTACAAAGAAACAGGACAATATGATTTTGAACCCGTTAAAAGCGAATGGCGTTTATTCCAGTTAGCCTTTATTCTCATGAACTTACCTAGTAGTTTTGACGAGCAACATGAAGACCGTCAGCTTGTCGACTTGCTGTGGTTTCCGACTGGTGGAGGTAAAACGGAAGCTTATCTCGGTCTAGCAGCGTTTGTGATGTTTGTCCGCCGCTTAAAGAATGATGTGAGCAATCCAATGAGTTATGGTGGCATGAGTGTCATGATGCGCTACACACTCCGCTTACTAACCATTCAACAGTTCCAACGTGCGACACTTCTTATATGTGCCATGGAAGCAATTCGTCGACACGAAGATACTTACTCAAAACAGATTTCTGATATTCAATTAGCAGATCTAGGCACCGTCCCGTTTTCAATTGGACTTTGGATCGGAAGTGCATCTACACCAAATAATTATGATGATGCAAAAATTGCTCTCCAAAAACTAGAAAGTAACGAGCCTCTCGAGAACGGTGAGATCGGAAACCCGATGCAACTTAGCCATTGTCCTTGGTGTGGTGAGAAGTTAACTGTACAATGCTATTCTGTCGATCGGAGTAAAGCGACAATCAAATGTCCGAAGGCAAGATGCACGTTTCATACTGGAATACCAGCTTATACGATTGACGAGGCGATTTATGATCATTTACCGTCACTTGTCATTGGAACAGTCGATAAACTAGCACAAATCGCATGGCAACCACGAATTGGCGAATTGTTTGGTCGAAAATCATCCTATCGAGTCTCTAGCAATAAATTTATAGGTGATTCTCCGACACAAGATTTGACTCAGCAACAGGCTTGGCTCCCACCTGCGGATCTCGTGATTCAAGATGAGCTACATCTATTAAATGGTCCGCTCGGTTCTTTAACAGGATTATATGAGTTTGTGATTGACGAGCTCATGGGCTTTGGGGAATCAAAACCAAAAATAGTAGCTTCAACTGCTACAATCAGTGGGGCAGAATCTCAAATTCGAGGTCTTTATGACCGCCCGGCAAATCAATTCCCTGTCTATATTCAATCACCTGATGACTCATTTTTCTCTAAAACAGTTCCGATTGATGAGAAGCCAGGACGTCTATATATAGGAGTTTCTTCGCCAGGCGTCAGTATGAAAATCCATACGGTGAATGTATATGGAGCTCTAATTGCAGCGACTCGGAAACAAGAAAAGCAAGCAGAACTCGATCCGTATTGGACAGTCGTTGGATATTTCAATACCATACGTGAATTGGCCGGAACGAATACAATGTTTTATGACGAAATTCGAACCTATCTTCAGGCAAATGAAATTGAAGAACCATTACTCGATTTCGAAGAGTTAACGAGTCGCAAAAAAGCACAGGAAATTCCTGAATTATTAGCTCGAATGGAACGAACATTTGAGAATGATGAAGTATTGGATGCCGTGCTATGTACCAATATGATTTCAGTTGGAGTTGACGTCAACCGCCTCGGCTTAATGGTTGTGCATGGTCAACCGAAGACAACTGCTGAGTATATTCAAGCTACAAGCCGAGTTGGGCGTCAACACCCTGGTCTTGTCGTGACAATTCTGAATCCTCAACGAACACGCGATTTGTTCCACTTTGAGCAGTTCAAATCATTTCATCAGTCGTTCTATCAATATGTGGAACCTACAAGTGTGACACCATTCTCAAAAGGTGCATTAAAACGTGGAATTACTGGTGTTCTCGTGGGATTAATTCGTCAAACGATGACCTCGCCTCCTATTTCAAAAGCCAATAGTGCAGGTCACTTTAACTTAGATGCCGTAGATGCTTCAATGATTGATCGCTTCGTCGCTCGAGCTAAATCCGTTTATGATTGTTCAGAAACAGAAACTCGTCAGCTCGTCAGTGAAGTGTTAGATACATGGGAATCACTCGCTAATCGTACAAATCGTGAACTAGCCTATCGGCAAAAAATTGTGAACGGTAGACCGATGAATACGTCACACCATTTGTTGAAGTACTTTGAAGAAACACCTTATACTCACGAGGCGATGTTTGCACTCACTTCTTTACGTAGTGTGGAACCTGAAATTAAAGTGGAAGAGGAGGTCAATCGCTATGACAGCTGGTGATTCAAAGCATTCTTATCAACGTGGCTCAATTCGAGCGGCTCAATTACTTCATCACTTTGGACCGGGGGCGATCGTAGATTTACCAGATGGTAGTTTCATTACGAACGCAGTGGATCAATGGAAGTTTAAATACGGTCAAATACGAGAGGAAGATCACGATGCTGTCATGAGCGCATTCAATCAAAAGCCGATTCGCCTACTAAATAGCAATCCTGAAGCAATCCGAACGAAAGTATCACGCTTTCCGATCTGGCGTTTCTGTCCGAATTGCGGATCTATGACGGATCAACCGAGACGCACATTTTGTACGAACCCAAAGTGTGAACCACTTGGAGTAAAATATGCGCCGATGCGTTTTGTAACGGTTTGTCGTAAGGGACACATTAGTGATTTCCCTTGGGTGAAGTGGGCGCATCAAGGACATGACGTTTGCGATAAGCCACGTTTACGATTGATGACAGATAAGGGGACGCTATCGAGTTCTTACAAAACCATGCGAATTATATGCACGAATTGCGAAGCACCTCCCGTTTCTTTAGCAAGAATCAAAGAAAAAGGAGAGCTCGAACGCGTCACGGGTAAAAAATGCGCTGGAACCAAACCATGGATCTTACATCATCAAGTCGAGACTTGCGATGCTGAAATGACAGTGGCTTTGCGTGGAGAGACAAAACTACACATTCCAAATGTCCAAAGCGTGATTACACTTCCACTTAAAACAGCAAGTTCTGAAGCGATTTATCAAGAAATCGATAAAAAATATGAGTTATTTAAAAATACATGGTCAAATTTTTCCTCAGAACAAAAAATCGTCATGTTGAAAGGCATATTGAGTGACGGAGACTGGACAGAAAATGATATTCAAAAAGGAGTTCATTACTTAGACTCTAATCGACAATTGGACGACATTTCTTTTGGTTCTATTAAGCAACGTGAACTTAGTGCATGGAAGCATACGAAAACTGCGCCACTCCAAGAAAAAGATTGCAAAGCGGAGCGGGTGCCTGTTCCCGAAGACTGGACAGACTACATCAGTCACATTACTCGTGTAGATTTGATGCGCGAAGTCCGTGCCTTGACTAGTTTTAATCGTTTGAAATATGCCGATTCATTCGTCGAACGTAAAGCAGGAGATGGTGTTTCCATCTTTAAAAATCATACAAACTGGTATCCAGGAATCGAAATTTTTGGAGAAGGGATATTTATTGAATTAAATCCAGAGATGATTGAAGAATGGGAAAGTCGCGACTCTGTAAAGCGTATCTTTGAAAGTCAGTTAGCAAGATTTCAACAAAAACGTCTGAAACGTGACCAAGCTGAGATCGAATTATATCCGCGTCACATCTTGCTTCACACATTTGCTCACGCTTTAATTCGCGCATTTGCTGAAACAAGTGGGTATTCTTCTACCTCCTTACGGGAACGATTATATTTTGAGAATGGTGCTGCCTCTGTACTAATCCATACGGCCGAAGGTGACTCTGAAAGCAGTTTAGGAGGATTAATTGAACTCGCCAAGCCAGAGAAGATGTCATTGATGTTAAAGCGTGCCATTGAATTGACGGAGTATTGCTCCTCAGACCCGACTTGCCTTGAAGGTGGACAAGACCGAAAAGCTGCCGCATGTCATTGTTGTCTGTTCTTAAGTGAGACTTCTTGCGAATGGAACAATGAATTGTTAGATCGGCGGACACTTCATCCAAAGTTATCGGATGATCATCTTGCGTTCTTTAACCTATAACATTTTTTTAAATGCTAATCGCTTGTTTGTTTATTATTATCAAGTCTGGGACACAACCATTAGAATTATGCGAAAGAGGCTACAAGGAGCTGATATGCTCCCCAATAGGTAAATACAAATCTGTTTATCTGATTGGGGAGCATATCACACTGTGACAACCTCTTTTATTTTGATATCACCGAAACATCGGGCTCTGCCTGATCTATCAAGTGAAGTGATAGCTATTTCTCCTTATGCTCTTTTTTCTTTGTCTTCAACAATTTCACTTTGATGTTAAATTCACATTTAACATATAATCGCTATCAATATACGTTATTCAATAAATGGTTTAACCAATCCCCTTAGCTTAACAAGGTTTTCAATTAGTGATACTGCTTGAGGTACTTTTTCCATCGCGGTTTCAATACCACTCCAAGCCGCTTTCAAAAACCCCTTTTTGGGACTATCCTTTTTCAACTCTTCTTGAACAATATCCACATTGTCGTTAATTATTTCCTTTTCATCTTGCGGAATATCATCAGTTAGTAGCGTTTTAATAGACGCTACTAAATTGTCCAACTCTTCTCCACGAACATTATTCGTTTGAGTAGCTGTAATTGTTGAATTATCATTTGCTATATTTACTTGTGCTTGTCCACTGTTAACATTGATCATATACTTTGCCTCCTCATCAAATCCCATATCAATTGCTATCTCTGTTAAGTAATCTTCAATGTGATTAACAAAAGGAAGTATCACTCTATATCCAAATCCCTTAGTCATGTCCTGGTATTTATTTGAGTGACTATAAGAAAAACCAAATGATTGTATAGCTATATTATTTTCATTTAAATATTTTAAAATTCTATAAGTATATACAATCTCTTCTTCCACATTTGTTCCTGTCGCAAAAATAGCTCTTCCATAACTTTGTGTAACTTCACTTACTTCTTTATTAATATCAATCTCCTCAACAACAATGCTATTAATATAATCAAAAATAAGTTTGGTACTATCTATATAATCAACAAACATCTTTAATATCGAATTAAATTCTTGATAATGAACATTAATAGTCCTATTAGCTATCGATCTAAACCCTCTACTTATTTTCCTCAAATCTTTTTTATTGATTTCCATCGTAATTCACCCCACAGAATGGACAATAACTTCCAATCATTTTAACTATCGGTTTGATTTTTGCTTGCCGTTTACAGCATTCATAATTTTGAATTTCTAGTATTTCTATTCCCGCAACAACGGGGTCTTCTGGTTTTGAGGTCGGCTTCTTACCAGCTTTAAATGAAAGTCCATTCCCCTTAAACTTACGCTCCCATTTTTTCATTTCTTTAAATACATGTTCCATGGCATTATTTTCAGCCATTTTTAATGCTAGTTCAGTAACATCATCCGTTAGATAATTTTCACTTTTTAACCCACAACAAGGACACCAAATTCCCAAAGCATCTTCTGCTTCTATATCATATGGAGTAAGTTTGAAAAATCCCCCACATAATGGGCATTTCATCAAAATGAATCCATCATCATCAGCTGGGATTGATATTTCTAAATTAAAATTGGTCATTTCTAAACCTCTTATTCTAATTGCATTTCTACAACTTCTTTAAGCTTGCGTTCTAAACCACTTATACAAATCCTTCGCTAATAAAGAGTACACCACATTATAATAATTTTCGTCTGAACCAACTAACTTCTCAAATGCGTTTTGATTTTGAGCGTATTCTTCCATCACTTTGTCTTGGAAGATATCTTTAAAAAGATTGTTCTCAAACATTTCTGAGCTATTATTTTTAGCCATATTCACAACTTTTAAATCTATTTCTCTTTTAAAAGATTTATATAGGATTTCAATTAATACCTTATCTCCCTCTGTGAAATCGTTTGGGAATCGTTCATTGATTCGATAAATGATTTCTTCTAAAGAATCTCGTTCTTCCGGTGGTTTAATGCCTGCATTAATTTCTTTTGTATTACTTAACATCCCACTCTTGGAGTCTTCTGCCACTAGCATAATTTCACCTTCAAACTCCTTTTGGAGTTTGTAGTATTCTAGTTTCACTTTATCAGCTACCTCTACTTTTTCACGTTGCTCTTTCGGAATGAACTTTAAAAGGTAGTTTGTAAAAATACTTTCTTCTAAAAGTTGCATATCAAATGTGCGATCTAATTGAGAGATATAGTTGTACCATTTGCCAAAGTTACGAAGGGTTACTCGAAACTCATACTGTGTGTCTCTAGTAAGATCTTCATACCGTTGAATAATGGGTTTGAAGAGGCTGGACATACGCCCGAGTAACTTTTCATCTTGTTTCTGTTGTGCCTGTTTTATCAGCTTTAATACTTGATCAATATCTTCTTGATTGTAGATAGCATATTTTCGCAATTTACTTTGTGTATCATAAATTAAGTTAATATTGATTTCACTATCCAAAGTAGTGACTTCGTAGAACGGTTGAAATGCTTCTAAAATTTCTTCCTCACTGTTTACAAAGTCAAGGATAAACGCATCTTTTTTCCCTTGCATTGTACGATTTAAGCGAGATAATGTTTGAACAGCTTTAACGCTGCGTAACTTTTTATCAACAAACATCGTATGCAATAAGGGTTCATCAAATCCTGTTTGATATTTTTCAGCTACAATTAAAATATTGAAATCATCTGTGTGGAACGTTTCTTTTAACTGGCTTTCCTTGATGCGATCTCCGTCCTTTGTAACATTCATACTTGGTTCAGTATATTCCACACCTTCATCAGTCACAGAACCTGAGAAAGCTACTAACACATCTAAATCTTTATATCCCTTTTCTTCAATATAAGTTTTAAATTCTTGCATGTATCGCACTGCATGTAAACGAGATGGGGTGACAACCATAGCTTTGGCACGACCACCAATCGCTTTTTTTGTTACCGCTCGAAATTGTTCAACCATAACCTCTGTCTTTTGGCGCAATACCCACGGATGGAAAGACTGATAGCGGGCAATAGCACGAACAGCTTCTGTTTTAGGAAACTCAGGATTATCTTCTATTTCCTTCGCAATACGATACGAAGTTTTATATGTCATATAGTTTTTTAAGACATCTAAAATAAATTCTTCCTCAATCGCTTGGCGCATACTATACACATGAAATGGCGCAAAGCTTCCATCTGCTTTTTTTGTTCCAAACATTTCAATTGTTTTTTCTTTTGGTGTCGCTGTAAAAGCAAAGAAACTTAAATTCTGATGAAGTCCTTGAGCTAATAATGTTTTCACTAATTCGTCTTGGTCATCTAATGTAGTGTTTTCAATACCTTCTTCAATCTCTTGATATTCTTTTAGCGTTGCCGCTTTATCTGCTAAAGCTGCTTTTAATTTTTGTGCGCTGTTACCCGTTTGAGAAGAATGCGCTTCATCAACAATTACCGCAAAATTTCTGCCATTAGAAGCATCTATTTCTTGATAAATAATAGGGAACTTTTGAAGCGTTGTAATAATAATCTTCTTACCATCATTAATGGCTTGTTTTAAATCCTGAGAGGATTTTTTATCATCAATTGTTTCAACTTGTCCTGTTGTATGATCGAAACTCATAATTGTGTTTTGTAATTGACGGTCTAACACTGTACGGTCAGTAACAATAATGGTTGATGCAAATATCGGATTATTGTTATTATCATGAGCAGACGCTAAATGATATGCTAACCAGGCAATACTATTTGATTTCCCTGAACCAGCACTATGTTGGATCAAATAATTTTCACCACTGCCATGCTCTTTTACATCTGCAAGCAGTTTACGAACAACATCTAGCTGGTGATAGCGAGGAAAAATTAGTGTCCTTTTCGTAACTTCTCGGTTACCTTGTTTTTCCTTTTTCACTTCCAGATTCATGAAACGTTGAATAATATCCATTACATTATCTCGATGCAGCACTTGTTCCCATAAGTAAGCTGTTGGATACCCATCTAGGTTTTCAGGATTCCCCTTCCCACCTACCTTCCCCGGGCCATTCGAACCTTGGTTAAATGGCAAGAAATACGTCTTTTTCTCAGCCAGTTTTGTTGTCATATATACTTCATAGTGATCTACTGCAAAATAAACTAAGAAACGAGTATTGAATTGAAAAACTAGCTCTTTAGGGTCACGATCCTTTTGAAATTGAACTTTTGCATTTTCAACAGATTGACCTGTATACTGATTTTTTAGTTCTAAAGCGATAATTGGAATCCCGTTCAACAGTAGCACCATATCAATCGTCTTATTGTTATTAGGGCTATACGCAAATTGGCGCGTACAGGTAAATTGATTCGCATCATACTTTTGCAACACGTCATAATTCAGTCCAGAAACAGGTTTAAAATACGCTACTTTTAATGGTACACCCCGGTCTTTTAAGCCATTGCGTAAAACATGTAGCATACCGTGCATGCTCACTTCTTCATTAAATCGTTTTAAAAACTTACGACGTGCATCCACTTTATAAATCTTCTCATAGCGCTCCCACTGCTTCGGCTGCGTCGCTTGAATAAAATTGATAAGCTTATCTAAATCAAGACCGATCGTTGCATCAAAATTGGAATCTTGGAAACTCTCTTTTCGCCATCCTCCCTCTTGAGTTAAACTTGTCTCAATATCTTGTTCAAAACGAATCTCCTTAACCTCAACCAAATCCAGCACCTCCTAGACTTCTTTTTTACCAGTTACGTATTCATAGATTAGTGATTTTTTATATTGTTCCAACTCCTGAATTATTTTCTGTTTCGAGTCTATTATTGATTCAATTTCGAAAGTCTTTTTATTTAAATAATTAATAATTTCTTCTTGTTCTTGTATACTTGGAATAATTACAGGCACTTTTTTTAGCAATGGCTGACTTAAAGAAGCTCTAGTAACTAAATTCATTTCTTTAGCAAAAAAATCCCTAATAAATGACGCATCAAAATAATATCTAGCATATTCAGTAAGCAAAGCCCCTTTATTATTAGGTCTAAATCTTATTACAAAACCAGCAAAAGTAGCTTTCGGAATACTTTTCAAACAAACTGCTGTCATTCCAACCTCTTCTATAGTTTCAGATGTTCTAGTAAAGAATATATCCCCTTTTTGAACAGTATAATTCTCTTGATCTTCTTCTGAAGATTTGACTAAACCATCTACTTGACTAGGTAATACCCTATTTTTATACACATCACTATAACTAACGAATGGAAATCCCTCTCCAAAATACTCCGAAGATTTACTAATTCCATTTTGGAATAACCCGAGATAGCCCAGTGGAATAATTTTATAAGAAGCATTAATGTTTCCAATAACTTCGACACCACTGTCTTTCATTTCAACATTCTTATTCAATCCTTTTGTTACAGTTTCTGTGATTAAGGATTGCTTGTATTTTCGCAGTTCATCGATAGATTGTTTTGTCTCGAAAATAATTTTATCTATAAATTCAACTTTACCTTTTATGCGATTTATTATCTTTTTTTGAGTTTCTTTCGAAGGCAAAGGCATGACTAATGCAGATAACTTTTCCATTGGTATCCTCATACGAATGGTGTTAAGTTTACCTGTAGAAGATTCTTTCATCATTATTCCATTCCCTAACCCTAATAAACTTTTCTGAAAAGCCTCTGTTTGAAACAAATAATAATAATATCTAATGTCAATGTCGTTGCTATCCGCATATAGAGTGTAATAAACTGGGCTAACAGCTCCTTCATACTTGGATAACCCCACTGCACCCGCAAGAATATTCATACTATTTATTACAATATCCCCTGGGTACGTTACTTTATATGCTGTAAGGTCTTCCTTAGCTTTATTTCCACCGCCTGTTTTTTCGGAATAAGGGAAAACTCCTCTTTCAACAGAAAGGGACAAAATTTCTTTTGTAATGATGGGTTCGTTTTTTAGTTTTCTTTCTTTTAATATATATTTCATTCGCTTCAACCCCCATTCCTTAGGGATTTGGCCAATCCACTTAACACCTGAATCTTTCATCTCACTTGTCAACGTTACTCACATCCTTACCTGATAAAGCCTCAAAGTTTGCTACAATCGATTCTTCTAATTTTTTTATCCGTTCTGCAATCACTTCAGAAGGCTCCGGTGCCGTATATTTATAGAACAAACGTGTGAATGGGATTTCGTACCCAATCTTATCTTTCTTACGATCTATCCAAGCATCTGGATTAAACGGTAATACTTCACGTTCAAAATACGCCTGAATATCTTCTTTCAGTGGAATGTCTTCCGTATCACGTAAACTTGTATCAGCTACAGGCTTTCCTTTTTTCAAAATGATGTTGCCTTCTTCGTCTCGCTGAGGGCTTTCTACCGTTACTTTAGTGAAACCAAATTCTTCATTATTAAACACTTTTGATTCTACAATCTTTTCATCTAAATAATATTCTTTGTTATCGAATTCTCCATATGCTTGAACAATAATTTTTCTACATTCTTCACTAATATCAACACGTTTTTCTCCAATATTTTTACGTCGCTTTTCAAATATTTTAGAAGCGTCAATTAATTGAACTTTACCTTGACGCTCTAGCGATTTATTTTTCGTAATAATCCATACATACGTTGTAATACCTGTATTGTAGAATAAGTCTGTTGGTAATTGAATAATTGCTTCCAACCAATCATTTCCAATTACATATTGACGAATCGCACTTTCTCCACCACCTGCATTTCCTGAAAATAATGCCGATCCATTGTGAACAATTGCCATACGTCCTGTTTCTTTTAATTTTGAGATACCATTTAGTTGGAATAACAATTGACCATCACTAATTTTAGGTAAACCCACACCAAATCGACCATTCTCACCTTTTCGATGCTCCTCTTCAACTTTGTTTTTATCTTTCTTCCAATCAATACCGAAAGGCGGATTTGAAATACAATAGTCAAACGTATAGTCTTCAAATTTATCATTTGATAACGTGCTACCTAAAGCCATATTGTCTGGATTTCCCCCACGAATCATTGTATCTGCTTTCGCAATCGCAAACGTTTCTGAATTTAACTCTTGTCCAAAAGTACGTACTTCTGCACTCTCATTAAAATCGTGAATGCGTTCGATCATAGCCGACAACATTTGTGATGTTCCCATTGTCTGGTCGTAAACGGTTTTTACCACATCTCGTCCTGTTAATGTGTCTCGATCCTCAACTAATAACAAGTCTGTCAGTAAATAAATGATATCTCGACTTGTAAAGTGTGCTCCTGCTTCTTCGTTATAACTCTCAGAGAATTTTCGAACTAACTCCTCAAAAATATATCCCATATCTGTACTTGTTACCTTGTCAGGACCTAAGTAAGATTCTTTTTTGTTAAATTCCTGAATTACATAATATAGGGCATCATTTTCCGCCATGTTTGTAATTTCAACATCAAATTTAAAGTTCGCCAGAATATCTTGCATATTATCTGAGAATCCGTTTAAATATGCTCTAAAGTTTGTTTCGATATTTGTTGGATCTGCAAGCAATGTTTCAAATGTATATAAGCTTGTATTATAAAAAGAATAGCCTGATGCTTTTTCTAAGAAGCGATTGCGCATTGTTTCATTCATATTTTTATATTGTTCAGCAGCTTTTAAAACTTCATCACGTGTCGGTATCAAAGTGTCATGAAGTCGTTTAATAACAGTCATTGGTAGGATAACCTTCCCATATTCATGTGGCTTATACAGACCTCGTAAAATGTCTGCTACGTTCCAAATAAGATTGGCTTGCTTCTGAACATTGATTGCTGTTTGAATATTACGATTTAATTCATTCATTGTTTATTCTCCTGTTTCTATGTTTTGTTAAGATGTTTCAGCTAATGGTCATAGCTTCTCAATTTTTCTTATAAAAATTATTAGTGCGCTGCTCTCAAGACTTTTTAATGATTATATAGTCCTATTGCAATGATATCAGTACAGACAACTTGTCACAAGACAGTGACAGATACTTGGAAATGTTACTAGAAAAAAGTAACACATCTTCACTATAAATTATGCAATTCCTCTCCCCAGACCGCATCAAATCAATAATAAAGAGGATTACAAGTTGTAATCCTCTTTCTCATCTGTTGTAATTTTTCTAGTAACCTCTTTGTTTGTTACTGAATTTGTAATCCCTGCTATCTTAGCTATGACAGCCTTTACAGCTCTTAAATTACAAAATTACATGCTAATACCTTGTAAATTTAATAACTGTTTCTAGAAAAAATCGAACCCCTGCTCTTCTATTAATTTTTGATTGACCTAGATAGCCCGGCGACCTACTAGTTTCTTATGCATAACGGTTTTATAATCAAATATATTCCCTTGATTCTTTTGCTGAATCGTTAACTGCTGCTTCATCCATGCGTCTCTAATTTGCTTAGCATCCGCTCCTAGCTTCCGATTAACATAGTTCACAGTCAAAAATAAGCCTTCATTATTCAGGATGGCATGGGTACCATTGGTCGGTTCATATTCATCAAATATATGACTTCTATTGGCGTCCAGCTCTTCCAGATTTTCAATCACGCATTATTCAGTCGATCCGTATGACTATTTTCGGCGCACATAGTTAAGAAAAGTTCCAGAAAGTCCTCGACTGGCATGTCCAATCCTTCATCTTTAAAAAGATCATTCAAGACTTCAGCAATAAATACTATGAATGAAAAAAGGCTTGCAATTCTTTTAAGGATTCTATTTGTTAAAGATGCTTCTGTATATTGCCTTTCTAAGAACTCGAAGCGATGTTTGTAACGTTCTTTTTTCAAGTTCCAACGTTTAATAAATTCAACACCGATTGTTCCATAATATTTTTCTAGGTACTTGTCATACGATTTAAAGTATTTACTGTCAATTCCACGAGTACTAAAGTTAGTTATTGGTATAAGACGGGCAGCTGCACCTTGTGCATTTGTATATTCCAATATGTTATTTTCACCATTTGTTATTAATGCGGATTACCAGCTACCAATGGACTGACTTCTTTCAGTATATCCGCGAACTTTCTATTTCCTAGTTGAATGTTTTGAAACTCATGTGGCTTGTTCGATGTATTAGTATCATCCATAACCAGTGGATAGGTGTTTAAGAAACCAGCTAGACGTTCTACCCCTACTTTAGTGGATGAAATGGTTGTCATGTATTCTATAGGTTTTTCCCACACGCTAGCGCAAGCATTAAGGACGGTTGTTTTTCCATTAGATGAATAACCGGATATATCAACGATTATCTGTGACAAATTAAATTCTTTGAACAGGATAGACGCAAAAGAGGCAGCTACTGCAAATGCTGCGCCTGCATGGTAACGAAATGGTGCCAAGATCGAATCAATCCATTGTTGAGTGGTGCCAAGTTTCTTAAAAACGTCCAACCGTTCTTGCTCGCCATCTCCCGGTGCAGTAGCGACGGCGGACGAAATTTACGGACATCTAACAAGAGGATTAGAAAAAGAGGCCTCTCAAAAATTCAGTGAATTAATGAGTGACCTCCGTATTTAGAGTGATTTTATCGGCTCTTATGACCAATAAAATGACCAAGGTATCAAGAGAAGTACTCTAAGCCTTTGTCTATCAAGGGTTTAGAGTTTTTCTTACATCATTCCGCCCATTCCACCCATGCCGCCCATGTCAGGCATTGCAGGAGAGTCTTTTTCTGGCTTGTCTGCGATGACGGCCTCTGTTGTGAGGAACATCGCTGAAACAGATGCCGCGTTTTGAAGAGCTGAGCGCGTCACTTTCGCCGGGTCGACGATACCGTGTGCGATCATGTCGACGTATTCGCCAGTTGCCGCGTTGTAGCCGACACCGACTGATTCGTTCTTGAGTTTCTCGACGATGACCGAACCTTCTTCACCCGCGTTTTCCGCGATTTGACGGACCGGTGCTTCGAGGGCACGAAGGACAAGTTTGACACCAGTTGCTTCATCCGCTGTCACTTCTGCAAGGAGCGCACGAACGGCTGGGATCACGTTGATGAGTGATGTACCACCACCCGCCACGATTCCTTCTTCAACGGCCGCACGTGTCGCGTTGAGCGCGTCTTCGATGCGGAGTTTACGCTCTTTGAGCTCTGTCTCCGTAGCTGCACCGACTTTGACGACGGCTACGCCACCTGCGAGTTTCGCAAGACGCTCTTGGAGTTTTTCACGGTCGAAGTCAGACGTTGTCTCTTCGATTTGGTTGCGGATCGTTTGAACGCGTGCTTTGATTGTTTCTTCGTTCCCTGCACCTTCGACGACAGTCGTTGTGTCTTTTGTGACGACGACTTTCGATGCGCGACCGAGCATGTCGAGTGACGCTGATTTGAGGTCGAGACCGAGGTCTTCTGTGATGACTTGACCTCCTGTGAGTGTCGCGAGGTCCTCGAGCATCGCTTTACGACGGTCACCAAATCCTGGTGCTTTGACGGCTACCGCGTTGAACGTACCACGGAGTTTGTTCAAGACGAGTGTCGCGAGGGCATCGCCTTCGATATCTTCTGCGACGATCAAGATCGGCTTCCCTTGTTGCACGACTTGCTCGAGCACTGGGATGATTTCTTGAATGTTTGAGATCTTCTTGTCTGTGATCAAGATGTACGGGTTGTCGAGTGACGCTTCCATCTTGTCAGAGTCTGAGATCATGTATGGTGACAAGTAGCCACGGTCGAACTGCATTCCTTCAACGACGTCGAGTTCAGTCGTGAAGCCGCGTGATTCTTCGATTGTGATGACACCGTCGTTACCGACGCGCTCCATCGCTTCTGCGATCAATTCGCCGACTTCTTCGTCCGCTGCCGAGATAGCCGCGACTTGTGCGATCGCTTCTTTTGACTCGATTGGTTTCGAGATAGCTTTCAACTCTTCAAGTGCGCGTGTGACCGCTTTGTCGATTCCTTTACGAAGAATCATCGGGTTCGCGCCCGCCGTGACGTTCTTGAGCCCTTCACGAATCATCGCTTGTGCGAGGACTGTCGCTGTTGTCGTACCGTCCCCTGCGACTTCGTTCGTCTTCGACGCGACTTCAGCAACGAGTTTCGCGCCCATGTTTTCGAAGCGGTCTTCGAGTTCGATTTCTTTCGCGATTGTCACGCCATCGTTTGTGATGAGTGGTGAACCGAATTTCTTCTCTAGGACAACGTTGCGTCCTTTTGGTCCAATCGTTACTTTGACTGCGTCAGCGAGTGCGTCGACACCGCGAAGCATCGCGTGACGTGCATCTTCTGAGAATTTGATATCTTTTGCCATCGTTCATTTCCCCCTAAAAAAAGTTTTTGAATAATGGTGCTTAGCCTACGATTGCAAGAATATCGCTCTCGCGAACGATTAAGTACTCTTTTCCATCATGCTTCACTTCGGTACCTGCGTACTTCGAGTAGATGACCAAATCATTTTCTTTCACGTCGAGATCGATGCGCTTGCCTTCGTCCGTCACGCGGCCTGTACCGACTGCGACGACTTTCCCTTGTTGCGGCTTTTCTTTCGCCGTATCAGGAAGCACGATGCCCCCGATCGTCTTTTCTTCTTTCTCCACGACTTCGATGATGACACGATCGCCTAGTGGTTTTAACATGGAAAAACCCTCCTCCGAATATGAATGATGTAATGTGTATCGTAAGGTTTTAGCACTCAGTTAAAAGGAGTGCTAACACTGATTAGTGTAGTATGTGTCGATAAAAAAATCAAGGGGGATACATTAAAAAATGCTCTTACTCGCGGTCAAGAGAACTTATTTGTTACAATGAGAAAAAGGTAGGTTCACTCTTATGATTAAGGACGTGTTGAATTGGCTACACTAAACTCAAACCAATCGATAAATACCCGTTTTTCGATGGCGCCTAACATTCGTCTCCGGCACCTCACCCCGATTTTACTATATGCGTTCGTCCAACTGTTCCCGCTCGTGATTAAAGCGTTAAGACCGGAATGGTTGACGGAAACGTTCGTCGGGCTCTGGCTCGCCATCGGGTTCGGTGTGACGATTGTTCTGTCAATCTTGCTCATCTGGCCAGACTTGAAACAATACAAAGCCCAAGGCATCCAGTCGAACTTGAACGACACGGTCAAATGGATCGGGCTCGGGATTTTGATGCAATACGGGCTCGTCATCGTGGCGAACTTGATTGAGACGGCCATCACCGGCGACCTCGTCGAGTCGATGAACACACAAAACATTGCCGAGATGGTGGAAGTTATTCCACTCATGATTTTGCCGGTCGTCTTGCTCGGACCGATCATCGAAGAGATTCTCTTCCGTCATATTTTGTTCGGGAACTTGAACGCGCGCTTCGGTTTCTGGATTGCCTTTGGTGTCAGTTCGATCTTATTCGCACTCATCCACCAAGATAATCGGTTCCTCGTCTATATCGCGATGAGTTTCGCATTCTCGTACGCGTATGCGAAGACAAGACGATTGATCGTTCCGATCGCCATCCACGCGTTTAACAATGCGCTCGTGATGCTTGTCATATTTTTAATGTAGAAATGAGGTGGCAGTTATGCCGCGACAATTAAAAGTGATGATGCTCTTCAGTCTATCGTTCGGTGTGTTGTTCACCGTCCTCGCGTACTTCTCGGTACAAGAGTACGGCTTCAGCTTCTGGACGTACTTTATCATCGCCGTCGCCGCTTACGACTTTTTCAAAGTGTATCAAATCTTGGCACTCGCCCGAAAAGTCAAAAAAGAAGGCACGGACAAATCCGCATAACGAAACCCCGAGTCTTACGAGCTCGGGGTTTTTCTTATCGTTGTAACTTTCGATTGATCCTGTATTTCTTCTTGATAGACACTCCGAATGAGCAGTCCACGCAGACCGAACAACACACCTAATGCGACATAAATGACATCAATCAATAAGATTTGTGGTTCATCCATAAAGAAATTGATGATAATGCTAATGACCAGCAAACCGTAAATCGTGATGCTCATGAGTGACGCATCGACTTGTCTCCTGATTCTCTTCGTCACCTTTTCCTCAAGCTTTTCAATTTCTTCGTGTCGATAACCATAAATCGCAAACCCTAGACCAGTGATTGACAAGGCGACGAACTCACCATCCCATAGCGCGAACAAAAACAGTCCTACAAAAAAGATTATGAACCCAATGAGTAACTTCTTACGCACCATACCCCTCCTTAAGACGGAATCCATAGTTTTGCAAAATCAAAATAACCGAACAAGTCGACACAGACGTCCTTCAGCTCGACCGGGAACGGAATGGTCCGCTCCTCGTTATAGAGCGGGATGAAGTACGACTTCTCTTTCAACTCGCGTTCAATCTCCCGGTGCAGCGGCAACCAGTCTTCAAACGGCAGGTCATCATATTGCCCAACTCGCTCGGTCATCTCCTCTATATAAGGGAACACTTTATGAGGAGGCGAGTACTCGTTCGTCATGAACTGTTCAAACCCGAGCGTGATGTTCCGCTCGAACACTTCCCCGTGAACGACCAAATCGACGTATTCATAATACGTCTTGTCATGGATCGAATCTTTGAAGCTGATGGGCACGAATTCATAGGCAATGCCGTGACGCGTCAACATCTCGGCAATCCAGTCGGTCGTATCATTCGTGAAGTCCGTCTGTTTGATGCGAATCGGTCGGTCGAACGAGACAGGTGTTCCTTTTGGAATGCGATACGTCTCGCTCATCGAACCGAGAAACCCTCGGTCGTTCGGTGTTCTTCGCTCATTCAACGTCCCAATCTCCGGTCGAATCTCCGCAATCAATCGATGCATGTAATGCCGCGCTTCTTCATTGGCGAACACACTATTCGGGTGACTGTTCAAGATGACAAGCCCGAACCCGGACGGTGTCGAGATGTGTCCGGTTTCTTTGGAATCCCTTGATGAGATGCGATACGTCGGATCATATCCGTCCGGCACTTTGATGAACTCGACCCGGTCGAGGAGCGCCCGCACCCCGAAATAATTCTCGAAGGCGAGGAGGACCGTCTTCTCCTTGTCATGGCGATCCAATTGAAACGGCCCCGTCCCGATACTTCCTTTAGCGATACTCGTATGAATCATCGACAGTTTCGGGATGTACGAATTCCGACGCCGGTCGAGCGTGACGTCGACGCGATACGTGCCGTTCGATGCGATATGCCGGACGTGCCGATACATATACCGATACGCATCCGACTGAACGAGTGTGCGTAAACTTTTCGTCACATCTTTACTCGTCATGAGCGACCCGTCATGGAATCGGACTCCTTTCCGAAGAAACAAGACGAGCGTATTCCCCTGCCATTCATAGTGATGCGCAAGCTCCCCTGTGACCTCACCAGACGCGTCAATCATGAACAGACGATTGAAGACGTTCTGGACGAGGTGGGCACTGTGGATGTCAGCCGCCTCGAGCGGATGTGTCGTCAAAAAGTGACGACGGCGCGGGATGATGAGCGCATCGCTCGACGTCTGGACGTAACCGAACTTCTTCTCGAGCTGGCGCATGAACCGACCTGCCTGCGCAGGCGACCAGTCCCACTCCAGTTGATTCGTCACTGCCTCGACCGACTCTTTCTCTATGCGGTCAAGCAGCTGTTTGGCCAAATCACGCTCGACGTGTCGTAGCCATTCGAGACGCGTCAAATTTCCCCGTCCGCGTCCGCTCGTATACGTGAGCCACCCTTCTTCTTGCCACCGTGACAAATGACGCTTCGTCTGTTTCGGGCTTAAATGAATGGCTTCCGCCATATCGGAAATCGTGTACGCTCCGTCCCGACACTCTTTCCACAATCGAAATAAATACGCATCCACGTCACATCCCCCCTTAAAAGTGGACATCATTTCCCCATGTCGTCCATTTTTCAAATCCGTTGTCTTGTTTATCATACAGGTACAGAATGGAAGGTGACAAGATGAAATGGAAAGATATACCTAAACCAATAAAAGTTCGACTCGTGACATCATTTTTTAATCGTTCGGTCTCATTCGCCATCATGCCGTTCATGGCACTTCTCTTTGTCAAAGCGTTCAATGAATGGATCGCGGGCGTCTTCTTGATCTCGCTCGTCTGTCTCGGATACGTGATCGGGTTGATTGGAGGCTATCTCGCCGATAAATTCTCACGGAAGCGACTCCTCGTGTTGACGGCAAGTCTCACCGCTTCGATGTTTCTCGTCATGACGCTCAGTCTCCAGTTCGACCAGATGATCATTTTCATGATCGCCTATACGATTTTCACGGTCACGAACAACCTTGGGCGGCCTGCGATGAGCGCCATCATCATCGATGCGACAACGCCTGAGAACCGAAAAGCCGTGTACGCGCTCGATTACTGGTTGATCAACTTATCCATCACGATTGGGACGGCACTCGGGGGTTGGCTCTATGTCAGCAATCAATTGTTACTATTTTGGATTTTGACGTTCACGTCGAGCATGTTGCCGATCGCGTACGCCATCTTCCTCGAGGACACGAAACGGACGTGGACCTCTCAAAAGCTTCGCCTCGTCTTCGTCGACGTGTTCCAAAGTTATCAAATCGCCTGGCGTGACCGCCCGTTCGTCAAAGTCGTCTTCGGCTCGATGTGTATCCTCGCTGCTGAGTTCTCGATGGGCAGTTATGTCGCGGTCCGGCTCGCCGATTCATTCGAACCGCTCTCGATTGAATCATGGACAATCAACGGGGTGCGGATGATGAGTCTCATTCAAATCGAGAACACGCTCATCGTCGTCGCGTTGACATTCTTCATTCAACGTCTCGCCTCACGTTTCTCAAACAAGCATACGCTACTCGGCGGACTCGCGTTGTACACGATCGGGTACGCCGTCATCACAAGCGCGAACTCGATGATGCTCCTTCTCGGTTTCATGCTCATCGCAACATTCGGCGAATTGTTGTACTCACCGGTATTGAACACGGAGAAGGCGAACATGATGCCAGAAGACCGCCGTGGTGCGTACTCTGCGTTTGCCGGGACCTCGTTCGCCGGTGCCGACTTCTTATCACGTTCGACGATTTTGATTGGGTCGCTTCTCACCCCGTTCATGATGAGCGTCTACATCGGACTGTTGGTCAGCTTCGGCTGTTTCCTCGTCTATAGCGGCATCTATGTAAAAGAAAAGCTCGTCCTGCGACGAGCCGCGTCCTAAATCAAACCCATCCTTTCTCAGTGGAAGGATGGGTTTTAGTCGAGCTGCTGTTGGTACATCGCATAGATCAAGGTCAACGCCCGGATGCAGAAAATTGTCGAGAAGCCATAGATGCTCAGCTCGAGCAACGAAACAGATGGATATTGTAGGGCAAGGGAGACCACATAGCCTACTAAACAAAGCAAGACGACAAGTGTGATCGTCCACTCATCCGACTTCCGCTTCATCTTCTCCGCCACCCCCTTCTCTTCTTTCTCTACGCGTTCACGCTGCCAAAAGTAAAAGAACAAGGCATACATCGCAAACGAGATTCTTGGAACGTCGCCTAAGAGTAAATCAAAAATGATGAGACCTAAAAATAAGTATGTCCCCAACTGATAGCCGCTCTGCATTTGAAGACGCGAACGAAGTGATCCGTTTGACCCCCACTTCATAATCCAATCACCGCCACGGTCAATCCACCGTAGACGAACCCGAGTACGATGGCACTGATGGCCATGCGCTTATATTGCGGATATTGATAAAGGGCAACCGCCCCACCAACGACGTGAACAAATGCGACGATAAACGTCAAAATCGGAAAAAGCATAAAGAACCTCTTTTCTTTTTAGGAAATCATGGAAACAAATCCATTTTCCGATATACTTGAGTGCGAACTCATTATAACAATTATGGATAAGGAGTTGGAGTTCTATGTATGATTCGCGTATGGATTTGACGACAGAAGAAATGTTACTCGTGAACAGCGAAGTCGAAAAACGAAAACGTAGCTTGCTCGTCGCCTACTTGCTTTGGTTTTTCCTCGGTGCATTTGGTGCGCATCGTTTCTATTTCAAAAAAATCGGTTCAGGAATCGCCATGGTCCTACTCGTCGTCTTGACGCTCGGTCTCGGTGCATTCATCACAGGCATTTGGGCACTCGTTGATGCATTTCTCATGCCGGGTTGGCAACAACGTGAAGTTGAGCAGATTGAGCGCGAGACGATTAAGCTGCTTCAAACACGTTCTGATCGCTATACAGGATTCTAATCAAAAAAGACGATCGGGTCATCTCGCCCCGATCGTCTTTCAACGTTCTGTTAAGTAGAGGGCGAAGTCCCGTGATTTTCGCTCTTTCACTGCATGATGAATCCAGAGCCACGCCAACCCTTCGAGCTCACGAGCAAGTTTCAGTCCGTGGAGCGGATGCGTATCGAATCCGATTTCGTTCGATAGCTCGACAACAAGCCGCACCGCTTCCTCATCTTCACCTGCGACGAACATGACGGACCCATTCGGATCGCCTAAATTCTCGACCCCTGTCTGATTGAACGCCTTCACAACTTTCGTATCCGGAATGAGTCGCTGCAAATACTCCGCTCCCGAAACCCCGTCCGGTCGCTCGTCGAGGCCACCTCTTGTAGCGTCAATGTCCCTTCTCGCTCCGTCCGTGTCCCGTACAGCACCTCATAGCCTGCTCGTTCGAACTGCTCCCCGAGCGTGCGTCCCACTTTCCCGGCACCTAAAATCCCGAGTTTCATGATTCACAGCTCCTCGTCTGTCCGCGTGACCGTTCCTCCGAACTCTGCTGCAAGCCCGTCTAAAATCGATTCTTATGGGAACGTGACGATGTGATACGGTTGTTTTTCCTTTTTAGCTATGAAAAATTCCTCCTTTTAGGTAGAAAACATGACGCGCACTTATCCTACTCTTTTTCCCTGCTTTTCCGTAAAAAACCTAGTCCGCAGACTAGGTTCAGGTCGGTCGTTTTTCATTCAACTCATAGTGTGAATACGGTACACAGAGCGGTGTCCCGTATAGCGGATCCTCGGTCACCACGACTTTGAGACCGAATACGTCTTTCATGAACGTCTCATCGACGACATCGTTCGGACTGCCTTCGCGATACACGTTACCGCCAGCTAATGCGATGACATGATCGGCATAGCGACAGGCCAAGTGAAGGTCGTGAAGTACCATGATGATCGTCTTTCCTTCCAATCGATTCAATCGATACATCAAATCTAAAATCTCGATTTGGTGCGACATGTCCAAATATGTCGTCGGTTCATCGAGCAAAATCGTCTCCGACTCTTGGGCGAGTGCCAACGCGATCCACACCCGTTGCTTTTGTCCTCCGGAAAGGTTGCTGACGAGCGTGTCACGGAGCGATACCGTATCGGTGAAGGCGAGTGCCCGCTCGACGGCCCGTTCATCGTCTTCCGAATATCGTTTGAAGAACGTCTGGTACGGATAACGCCCGAATCGGACGAGTTGTTCGACGGTCAATCCATCCGGTGCCACGTTCACTTGTGGCATGAATGCCATGAGTCGAGCCGCCTCTTTCGCTCGATACGAATCGAGCGGTTTGTTTCGAAATGCGATCTCCCCGCCTAGTGCATCTCGCTGTCTCGCAAGCGTCGAGAGGAGCGTCGACTTCCCGCAGCCGTTCGCGCCGAGAAGGACGGTGATTTTCCCATGTGGGATGGAGAATGATAATTGATCGAGCACCGTCTTCTGTTCATATCCGATGGTTACGTGGTTCAAATCAAATGTGTTCATCTCATGCTTCCTTTCATCATCCGTCGAAGTAAGTAGAAGAAATACGGTGCTCCGATGACGGCTGTCATCACGCCGGTCCGTAGTTCATACGGATAAAAAATCGTCCGAGCGAGTACGTCCGCCAACACGACAATCGTCGCCCCTACAAGCAGCGTCGCCCAGATGTAAGGGAGCTTCAACCCTTGTCGAGCGATATGAGGTGCCATCAACCCAACAAAACCGATTGCACCGACAAAGGCGACACCAATACCGGCGAGTAAACAGGAAAGCAACAACGTCCCACGCTGAATCCCTCGTACCGGTACACCGATGCTCGTCGCTGTCGCTTCACTGATATGAAGCGGACGAACATGACGTTCAATCAAGAAGGCTGCCAGCAAAAAGAGAAGGACGAACGGCACCATAATCTTCAATTGATTCCACGTCGCGGCGTAGACTGTACCGGTGAGCCATTGTTGGATATCGTTCTTTCGGTAAACGTTCGAGGCGAGCATCATGAACTGAACGATCCCTTGCGAGAAGATGCTGATTCCAATCCCAACAAGTGCTAGCCGGACAGGTGGGACTCCACGTTTCAACAAATAGAAGAGGAACATCCCGACAACAATCGCCCCAAGGAACGAAGCGATTGGGATATAGGCGAGCGGCACTGACAGCTGATTCGTTCGCTCATCCGAGAAAACGGTGAAGAACGTAGCCGTCGCAACCCCTGCACCTCCGACAATCCCGAAAATCTCCGGGGATGCCAGTTCGTTTTTGATTGTCAGTTGTAACAAGTGACCGCTGACGGCGAGACTTGCGCCGGCAGTGATTGCCATCAACACACGTGGCATCCGAAACTCGAAGACGACGAGTTGCTCGAATGCATCCCCTGCACCGATGAACAGGGCAGCGAGTGAGGCGGGACTAAGGAATGTGTCACCGATGGCGAGCCCGAAATAAATCGACACGAGCAATCCGACGACAAGTAGAAGCGCCAACTCGATTTCACGCTTCCGGAGCGTGAACGAGACAGGACCTTTTCGAAAGCGATATGTTTTCATGATTTAAAGACTCCTTGTCTGACACTGACGAGATAGATGAAGAATGCCCCACCGATGACGGCGAGTACGACCCCAACGGTCACTTCGCGTGGGAACAGGATGATACGTCCCAGAATATCCGCCGCAAGCAACAGGACGCTACCGATGAGGGCACTTCCGGCGAGACGAGCGAAAAAGGCCGTCCCGAACAGATATTTCGCCAAATGGGGAGCGAGCAGACCAACAAATGCGATTGGTCCGGCAAGTGCTACCCCGAATGCGGAGAGCACGACGGCGAGCGTCACGGCGACGAACTTGATGATGCCGACATTTTGCCCGAGTGAACGGGCGACCTGGTCTCCGAGCGATAACGTCTCTAACTCTTTACTGAGCAAGAGAACGAGAATGACCGCCGCCGCCATCCATGGCAACAACGTCTCGACGAGCGTGAGCGATCGTCCGGCGACCGATCCGGTTAGCCAGAACAGTACCTCATCAAGCGCACCTTCCTCATACGCGATGATTGACTGGGTAAATGAGCTGAATAGAGCGGCAAGCGACGCCCCGGCAAGCGTCATATACATGACGTTCCCTCCGTTCGCACTCAGTAGATAGACAATCACGCCGGCAACAAATGCTCCGATGAGCGAGGCTGTCGTGAACGAGGCGATACTACTGAACCCAAAAAGCGTTACGAGCACGATGGCCAGACTCGCTCCGGCATTCACCGCCAAAATATCAGGAGATGCGAGCGGGTTACGGGTCACGAGTTGAAAGATGAGCCCGGCGAGACCTAGGACACTACCGACGAGTAGCGCGACGACCGTCCGTGGGATGCGATTGTCGGCTAACGCAATCATCGCTTGAGATGACCCGTCCGCTTGGAACGTCATCACATCTTGATGGCTGACCGCAATCACACCGACGCGCAAGGAGATATAACTTAAGATAGGTAAACAGATGATCAAGAAAAGTAATTTGATCCAAGGTTTTTTCATGTCCTCACTTCTTTCCTTTCCTACCATAGCAAATATTGCGTTCCATAAAAAGGGGTTGACAGTGAGAATCATTATCACATATAGTCAGGAAGGAAAATCACCTACATAGAGGAGAATTGTAATGAAAAAATGGATGCTCGCGTTACTTACGCTTTGCTTAACCGTCGTCCTCGCTGCTTGCGGTGGGTCTGACGATACAGAGAACGATACAAGTTCAGAAACAGCGACTCGCTCGATTGAGCACGCGATGGGAACGGCGGACGTATCTGAAAACCCGGAACGCGTCGTCGTCTTGACGAACGAAGGGACAGAGGCCCTTCTCGCCCTCGGCGTCAAACCAGTCGGAGCCGTCAAATCTTGGAACGGTGACCCGTGGTACCCGCACATCGAGTCTGAGATGACAGACGTCACGGAAGTCGGGACAGAAAGTGAAGTCAACTTAGAGGCCATCGCAAAATTGAAACCCGATCTCATCATCGGAACGAAACTTCGTCAAGAGAACATCTATGACAAGTTAAACGCCATCGCACCGACGGTCATGTCCGAGACGCTCAAAGGTGATTGGCAAGAAAACTTCACCCTTTATGCGAACGCACTCAACCTAGAAGAGGAAGGCAATCAAGGGTTGGCCGACTACGAACAGCACGTCGAAGATACGAAAGCAGAACTCGGAGACGCCGTGAATAAAGAACTCTCGGTCGTCCGCTTCCTTCCTGGCGAGTCACGCATCTACTTCAATGACAGCTTCTCCGGCGTCATCCTTAATGATGTCGGCATCAAACGTCCAGCGTCACAAGATAAAGCGGAATTCGCTGAGCCAGTCGCGATGGAACGAATTCCGGAGATGGCAGGCGACCACATCGTCTACTTCACATATGGTGGAGCAGACGGGTCGAAGACAGCCGAAGAATGGCAATCGAATCAGTTGTGGAAAGACCTCGATGCTGTCAAAGCAGGGGAAGTGACAGAAGTCAGTGATGACATTTGGAACACGTCGGGTGGCGTCTTGTCTGCCAACCAAGTGCTCGATGAACTCGTCGACATTCTAAAATAAATCAAAAGCGCGCCAATTGAATTGGTGCGCTTTTTCATACACTCATATGGTAAAATTTACATATCAACTCATAAGGAGCTTTATCTATGCAACGTACACTTCGAAAGTCGGCGACGGACCGCTCTCTGTCAGGAGTATGTGGTGGAATTGCTGAATACTTTGGTATTTCTTCAATAGGAGTTCGACTCATCTTCTTGATTCTACCTGGGAGTTTCCTGCTTTATATGATTTTGACGAATTCCATGAAAGATGCGCCAAGGTATCTATAAGAAAACGCGGAAGCCATGCAGCTTCCGCGTTTTTTTGTTAGGCATTCACTTTGTCTTTCATCGCTTCAAGCGCTCCGCTGTTCAGGAAGTGCCATGGCTTGTTGTAGTGTGGTTGGAAGAAGAAGTCGACATAGGCGAGCTCTTCGATCGTCATCTCGTTTTGGATGGCGAGCGAGAGTGTGTTGACCGCTTGCGTCAAATCCGCTTTCGATAACACTTGTCCTCCGACAATCCGATGCGTTTCTTTTTCATAGACGAGTTTGAATTCAACTTTCTCTGCGGTCGGCATGAACTCCGGACGATACGCGTCCTCAATGATGACACTTTCTACGTCGAGTCCGAATAGAGCTGCCGCTTCTTCTGTCAAACCAGACGACGCAATGTTCCAGTCGTAGAGTCGAAGTCCTGACGTTCCTTGCGTCCCTTGGTAGCGGACACGTGGTTGCATCATATTTTCCGCGACGAGCGTTCCCATACGGACAGCGTTCGTCGCAAGTGGGATGTAGGCATGTGTGCGTGCCGGGTTATAGTAGACGGCACAGCTGTCACCTGCCGCAAAGATATCGGGGTTGCTCGTACGCATATATTCGTCGACGATGATGGCGCCGTTCCCAAGCATATCGACTTGCCCTTCTAACAGTCCTGTGTTCGGACGGAATCCGACGCAGAGGATGACGAGATCCGCTTCGAATTCACCTTTGTCCGTCACGACGTGTGTGACGTTCCCTTCTGTTCCACGGAACGCTTCGACCGTCTGACCGAGTTCGAGGTCGATTCCGCGACTGGTCATGTCCGCTTCTAGTGGATCTGTGAACGATTTATCGAGATATTTGTTCAAGATGCGGTCGGCACTATCGATGAATGTGACGTGTTTTCCGTATGATTCGAACGCTTCGACGAGCTCGACCCCGATATAGCCAGCCCCGATGACGGCAATCTTCGTCGCGTCTGTCGCCCGCTCGATGATGCGTTGGGCGTGCGCGTAGTTTTTACAGAGCTCGATTCCATTCATTTCGATTCCTGGGAGCGTCGGGACGATCGGCCATGAACCCGTCGTGACGATCAAGCGGTCATACGTGTCATGCACGTCTTCACCGGTCTCAAGATTTTTAGCGTGGACCGTCTTCGCTTCGGAGTCGATCGACAAGACGTCATGTTTCATGCGCATCGTCGCACCGAGTTCTTCAAGTTCACGTGGTGACGAGTAGAATAACTCTTCCGCACGTTGGACGACACCACCAACGTGGAGCGCAATCCCACACGAGAGGAAGCTAACATTATCGTTCCGCTCGTAAACGGTGATATCGAGATTGTCGTGCTTGGCGAGTAATCCTTTGACTGCTGCTGTTCCTGCGTGTGTACATCCGATGACTGCGATTTTCATATGAGTCGTCTCTCCTTTTATGTTAAACAATACGTTTCGTTTTATATTGTGATAAACATCACATTTACTTCTTGACCTTAGTGTACTATTTCACAATATAAGATTCAATGACTTTGCTCACTTTTTCACGTAAAAGTGTCTAAAGTTTGAACAGAAAAAATCCGCTCATTCTCATGACCGGACTCGCCGCTTTTTCAATAATAGATGATAGATTATTACAAATAGATGCACGATCAAACCGAAGACGTTCATAGCGAGCCCGACGACCGCCCACCACAATGCTCCCCATCCGTATCCAAGCATCAAACTGCCAACCAATAGCGTATAGCCACTTACGACCAATACTGTATTCAAGATGAATGGAAAAGGCCTTTGTTTCTTCGTTCGAATTATTTGATACGTTGAAATGATGACTCCCAGTGTCAGTCCAAACAGCAATACGAGCAAAATGATAATGTCATTCATCCTTTTTACCTCCTCATGACTTGATTGGAACGACTCTTTCAAGACTCTCCTTCACGTCTACTTTTCACTCTCTGATAAATGACAATGCCAACGTGAAGAATCATACCAAGCACGTACAAGATCAGCCCTAGTGCAAGCCAGCCGATCGCGTCCCAACCACGTACGATTGTCATTCCGACAAAAAAGAAGATATAGCCAGTCACGAGTAGCAACGACGAAACGATGAATTGACGTCGCAATCGAGATTGTATAGAGAAAAATAAGAAAAACAGTAAGATGGTTGTCATCGTGCCTAGCAATATAAAGTCCTCTCCGTTGTACTCCCGAATCATCGTGCATCCTCCCTTACATCTGTGCCTCGTTTTATTATAGCATACAAAATGGAAAAATTTCTCAATCGCTCGTATCCTATCATAACAGTATGTCACAACAAAAAAGCATCATTCCACTTACGGAACGATGCTCATTTTTCATTCATCTGTTTCATTAAATCCATCTGTTCTTGTACCATCGCTTCCTTCTCTCGACGCAATACCCCTTTGTAGGTGACGCGTGAAATCGATAAACTGATTTCATATAGGAAGAAGAGTGGTAGCGACACCATGAGGTGCGACGTCAAATCCGGCGGTGTGATGAATGCCGCGATCACGAATAGGGCGAAGTACGCGTACTTTCGAATCTTAGATAAGAAGTACGGGGTCACGACACCGATTCGGGTCAAGAACATCGTCACGACCGGCAATTGGAACAATAGACCGAACGGGATCGTCAGTTGCAACAAGAACGTGAAGTAATTGTTCGCCCCGATGATTTGTTCGAGTCCGAGGTCTTGCCCGAGGTCCGTCGAGATATCGAGGACAAGCGGGAACAACCAGTAGTAGGCGAACGCAAGGCCGATCAAGAACAGTCCGAAGATGATTGGGATATAGGCGAGCGTGCCTTTCCGCTCATTCGGATGCAGACCGGGTGCGACAAACGCCCACACTTGATACAGTAGGAATGGGCTCGCCGCAATCAGACCGATAATGAGCGCCAAGTTCAAGTAAATCATGAGTGGGTCTGCGACCCCAAAAGCGTTCAGTTCGAGCCCGCGTTCGACGAGATCTTCTTGCAAATAAGCGAGTACATATTTGACACTCGGCAAAGCTACCAAAAAGAAGGCAAAGACGACAAATGCAGATAGCATCAGTCGTCTCCGCAGCTCTGTCAAGTGATCGGTGAGTTCCCGCTCTTGATCAGGTTGATGATTCATGGCTTACTGCTCTTTCTTTTCGATAGCTTTCTTGTCGTTCTCTTCGTGCTCGTTCATCATGCCGTTTGTTGCATTTTTGAACTCACGAAGCGTCTGTCCGGCCGCGCGACCAAACTCCGGCAATTTCTTCGGTCCGAAGATGATGAGCGCGATGATGGCGATGATGAATAGACTCGCCCCACCCGGAATCCCGACGACGAGTGATGATGCTAGTAATTCCATTATTGATGGACCCCCTCAGCGGTTGGATAGTGTTGCATAAAGTAAATGAGTGACTGCAGCTCAATCGACAAATCGATGTGATGGACGCGAACCGTGTCCGGTACAGTGAGTCGTGCCGGTGTGAAGTTCAAGATGCCTTTGATACCAAAGCGCACCAAGTCATCTGCGACGGGTTGCGCATAGGCAGAAGGCACCGTCAAAATGGCGACGTCAATCTTGTTTTGCTTCATGATCTGTTCCATCTCATCGACGTGATGAATTGGGACGCCTGACATCGTCGTGCCGACTTTTGTCTCGTCTGCGTCGAACCCGACGACGATATGTGTGTTATTGTTTTTAAGGAAGTTATAGTTGACGAATGCCGTCCCAAGGTGACCGACCCCGACCAAGGCGACATTCGTAATCTCGTCTTGATTCAGTGTCTTTCGGAAAAAGTCTAACAGATACTGCACGTTATAGCCATATCCCTTTTTACCGAGCGCACCGAAGTACGAGAAATCACGGCGAATCGTAGCCGAATCGACTTTGACCGCCTCACTCAGTTCTGCTGAAGAGACACGTTGTTTCCCTGACGCGTGCAGGCTTTGAATAAATCGATAGTATAGTGGCAACCGTTTGGCTGTCGCTTGTGGAATCTTTGGTTCGTTTTGACTCAACGGAAAGAGCCTCCTTTTTACGACACGTTACAAACGAATCTGAATTTCATACACCTTGATTGTAAACGAATTCACATGACCACTCAACGAATATACCTAAAATCGCTGAAAAATACAGTATACTAAATAGAGAGAAAGGGGTTTTTTCACTTGATCCTACTGCAAGTCAACAACTTATCCAAATCCTTCGGCGTCGAGCCGATTTTAGAAAACGTCAAACTCGAAATCCAGGAAGGCGAACGCGTCGCCCTTGTCGGTCGTAACGGGGCCGGGAAGTCGACGCTTTTGAAAGTCATCGCTGGTGAATACAACTATGACTCCGGGGACATCATGAAGCCAAAAGACGTCACGATCGGCTATCTCGCCCAAGACTCAGGGTTAGAATCCGACGAGACGATCTGGAATGAGATGCTCACCGTCTTCACGGACTTGATCGAGCAAGAGAAGACGCTCCGTCGCATGGAGGCTGACATGGGCTCAGAACGAATCCTAAATGACGCCGCTGCATATGAACGTCTCCTCTCTTCTTATGATGAAGAGCAACATACGTTCAAAGAACGTGGCGGATACCAATATGAAGCGACCATCCGCTCAGTTCTCCACGGGATGCGCTTCTACCCGGACGACTTCGAGCGTCGCATCGACACGCTCTCCGGGGGACAACGGACGCGTCTCGCCTTGGCGAAGATGCTCCTTCAAAGTCCCGACCTGCTTATCTTGGATGAGCCGACGAACCATTTGGACATCGAGACGCTCGCCTGGCTAGAGAAGTACTTGAGCGGCTATAAAGGTGCCGTCCTCATCGTCTCCCACGACCGCTACTTCCTCGACCGCGTCGTTTCGGTCGTCTATGAGTTGTCACGTCATCGGAGCCGCCGCTTCGTCGGGAACTATACGAAGTATCTCGAGCAGAAGGCGGCCCTCTACGAACAAGAGAAGAAGCAGTTCGAGTCGCAGCAAGAAGAGATTGCCAAGATGCAGGACTTCATCCAACGAAACATCGCCCGGGCGACGACGACGAAACGTGCACAAAGCGTGCGGAAACGTCTCGAGAAAGTCGACCGACTCGATGCTCCGGATGGTGACGAACGCAGTGCCGTCCTCTCGTTCTCTATCAAACGCCAGAGCGGGAACGATGTATTGAGCGCGAGTGACCTCGCCATCGGATACGAGGAAGCAATCGCTCAAAATCTCCGTTTCCAACTGCAACGCGGGGAGTCCGTCGCGCTCGTCGGTCCGAACGGGGTCGGGAAGTCGACCCTCCTCAAAGTGTTGACGAAACAACAAGCCGCCCTCACCGGTGAGATCCGTTACGGAACGGGCGTCGAAATCGGCTACTACGACCAGGAGCAACAAAACTTGTCTGACGCGAACCGTGTCATCGACGAGATTTGGAACGACTGGCCGCTCATGCGCGAGCAAGAAGTGCGGAGTCTGCTCGGACAGTTCCTCTTCAGTGGCGATGACGTCATGAAGCGTGTTCATGAACTATCCGGTGGCGAACGGGCACGACTCACCTTGGCCAAGCTGAAGCTCGAGCAACCGAACCTCCTGATCCTGGACGAGCCGACGAACCACTTGGACCTCGACTCGAAGATGATCTTAGAGAATGCCCTCCTCGACTATCCGGGCACGATTCTCTTCGTCTCGCATGATCGCTACTTCATCGATCGACTCGCGACGCGTGTGCTAGAGATCACACCGAACGGCATCGACGAGTATCTTGGAGACTATTCGTACTACGTCGAGAAGAAAGAAGAACTCGAGGAACTGGCGCGACTCGCCCGTGAAGAGACGAAGCAGGTCGTCGTGAAAAAACAACGCGCCGATAAGGAACAACAGCGAGAAGAGCGCCGCATCAAACAGCGCATCGAAGAGATTGAGCAAGCGATTGAGCAACATGAGAATCGGCTCGACGAAATCGAACAGTTGCTTTGTGAGCCGGAAGTCTTCAACGACTTCGCCCGTGCCCAGGAGTTGTCGACCGAATCGGACGCAGCGAAAGAATCGATTACCGCACTTTATGCGGAATGGGAGGAACTCCATACATGATGCGTACCCGTGCCATGCGAATCGAGTTCATTCAAGCGTTCCTCACAGGACTCGCCTATATCGTGCCGACCGGGACCCAGTTCGTATCTGAACTCATCCGTGGGGAGCCGACGATTGTCCCGGCTATTCTCTTTTACTTTTTACCGGTCGTCATCGGCTTCATCATTCAGACGTGGCCAGGGATACTACTCAGTCTCTTCAGTGGCCTGCTCATGAGCACGCTCTTCATCCGTCTCGTCGTCTGGCCGGTTGATGTGACGGTCCATACGTTCTATGCGCCTGGATCGGTGTGGGCCCACTTCTATGAAGAGACGCTCTTCATGTGGATTCTCGCTCTTCTCGTGTTCATCGTGAGCCGCATCAATACGTGGCATCGAGAGAATTATCGACAACCAAAAGCGTGAACGAAAAAAGAGGTCAGCGTTTTGAATACGCTGGCCTCTCTTTATATTAGAAATATCGTAACGGCTGGAATCCGATTGTATGGAAGTCGAGCTTCGTCCCGTCTTCAGCGATAAAGAAGACAGCCTCGTTCGTGTCGACGTCACGTGTGAACACCTTATAGAACGTCATCGGCTTTTCGCCATTCGTCACATAGCGTGCTTCATGCGTCGAGATGACTTGTGCGAACAGTTGCTGATTGTCGAGCTCTTCAATCAAATCATCAAACTTTGCCGCTTCTTCTTCCGTTGCCTCGCGACCCCTCTCGATTTCATAATAAGCATCGCTCGCTTTTGGCTGTACCCCGAGATTACGATCGACGACGATCACACGCTCTGGCTCTTGATCGACGACGCTTGTGTAGCCGTATAGTGACTCGATTAAGGTATTCTCTCCGGTCACGCGACCGATGCCCTCCAATGTGTCTTCTCCAGTCAATGACTTCACTCGCGTCTCTTCTGGAACAATCTCTTCTTGATAGGCGATATTGTAAGCGCGGATGATCTCACGTACTTGTAAGAATGTCGCAACGACGAGTAGTACGATGAGTCCTCCAATGATGATGCGTTTCGTCATGTCTCTATTTCCCCCTAGACTGTCATGCTCTCTTCTAAGGATAACCCAGGAACCGCATTCATCGCTAGTGTATCGCGCTTCCCGCGCACATACGCGTGATGAGCCGCCACCCCGATCATGCCTGCGTTGTCCCCACAGAGGTCAAGCGGTGGAATGACGAGTTGAATCCCTTCAGCTGTAGCCGCTTCTTGAAGCGCTGCGCGGAGGCCACGGTTCGCCGCGACACCACCCGCGACAAGCAATTGCTTCGCCCCTTTTTCCTTCACGGCACGAATCGCTTTCTCGACGAGCACTTCGACGACACTCGCCTGGAAGCTCGCTGCCAAGTTTTCAGGGATGACCGTCTCGCCTCGTTGTTCCGCATTGTGTACGGCGTTGATGACCGATGACTTCAAGCCACTGAAACTGAAGTCGAAGCTACCCGGTTCGAGACGAACGCGTGGGAAGTTGTACGTGTCTTTCCCGACTGCAGCCAAGCGGTCAATCGCAGGACCTCCCGGATATGGGAGACTGAGCGTGCGTGCGACCTTATCGTACGCCTCACCCGCTGCGTCGTCACGTGTCTCCCCGATGACTTCGAAGACACCGTGTTCTGGCATATAGACGAGCTCTGTGTGTCCACCTGAGACAACGAGACAGACGAGTGGGAACTGCATCTCTTCAACGAGTTCGTTCGCGTAAATATGTCCGGCGATATGGTGGACGCCGATGAGTGGTTTTTGATGGGCAAACGCCAATGCTTTGGCCGCACTGATCCCGACGAGAAGGGCACCGACGAGACCCGGTCCTTGTGTGACCGCAACCGCATCGACATCTTCCATCGTCACGCCTGCCTCACTCAATGCATCGTCAATCACGTACGTGATCCGTTCCACATGATGACGAGACGCCACTTCAGGGACGACGCCACCAAATCGTTTATGACTCTCGATTTGAGAAGAGACGACGTTCGACAATAACGTCTTCCCGTCTTTGACGAGCGCAACAGACGTCTCGTCACAGCTCGACTCGATCGAGAGAATCAGTGATGTGTTCATTCTGACTCACTTCCTAACTTCGCCCAATAAATATAGGCGTCTTCATTATTATCCTGATAGTAGCGTCTTCTCCGACCGGCTTGCATAAAACCGAACTGTTCATACAGTTTTTGCGCGCCGACGTTCGACACGCGGACTTCTAACGTCAATCCGACGAGTCCTTTCGACTTGGCGAACGCGACAAGTTCCGCTAACAATTGATTGCCGATGCCCTGTCCACGAAACTCAGGTAAGACGGCAATGTTTGTGATATGTCCTTCATCGACGATTGTCCAAACGCCGACAAACCCGACGACCCGTTTGTCATGGACCGCGACAAAATAAGCGGCCTGTTCATTTCGAAGCATCTCATTCATGAACGCCTCTTTTGTCCACGGAATGGCGAATGACGCTTCTTCGACTTTCGTCACTTCCTCGACATCAAGCCACGTCATCCGCCGAATTTTCACGTCAGCCATTGTTTTGTCCCTCTAACCATTTCGCTTCCGCCTCGGCGAGTCGCAAATACTCCGGTTCAAACGCATGGACGTCACTCGTCTCATCGCTGAAGACGACCAAATCACTCGCACGCCCGTATCGATGGGCAGCCGGTGCCTCGATATAGTCATATCCACTTAACACGTCACGGAACGGTTCCACGTCTCCGACGACAAGGAAGCGACCTTGACTATTCAGTCGCAACCAATCCGCGACCGAGGCATGCTGATCGTGCGTCAGTGCCTTGTTGTGCTGATAATATCCGATATAGGCATTGCCACGGCGCGCGTCAATCAATGAGACGACCGGCAAATCGGTATTCGGGGCCGCTGCCATAAGTTGAAGAGCGGACACGCCGATGAGTGGAAGATTAAGCGTATAAGCGAGTGTCTTCGCCGTCGTCACTCCGATGCGAATTCCCGTATACGAACCAGGTCCTGTCGTGACAACGATGCGCTCGAGCATGTTCGGTGTCCACTTGACCGCTGCCATGAGCTGTTCAATCATCGGCATGAGTGTGACCGCATGGTTTTTTGAGACCATGACCGTCGCTTCTGCTTGAATCTCTCCAGCCTCACTTAACGCGACTGACAAACGTGTCGTCGCCGTATCAATCATCAATTGCTTCATGCGAGCACCTCCTTGGCGATTTGAACGTAACGCTCACCCGTCGGAGCGAGTGTCAGTTTGCGTTCTTCGTCGCCGACCCGTTCAATCGTGATGGCCAAGCGTTCTTCTGGAAGAGAAGACTCGATCAAGTTCGACCACTCCACGATGGCGACACCGTCACCGTTGATATATTCCTCAAGACCGATGTCATCCCCCGTATCCTCGAGACGATAGACATCCATATGATAGAGCGGCAATCGCCCTTTGTATTGTTTCATAATCGTGAAGGTCGGACTGTTGACGTTCCGCGTGACTCCAAGTCCTTTTGCGAATCCTTGTGTGAACGTCGTTTTGCCGGCACCGAGGTCACCGTTTAACGTGATGACCGTGCCTGCTTCGACGAGTGTGGCCAATCGTTCTGCCACCGCCTGCGTCTCCGCCGCAGAATGCGTAATCAATGTATACATGAATGGTTCTCCTTTTCACTTCTCATACGTACTCATTGTACACTTCATTTTAAGCAAAAAAAAACACGAAACGCTATCGTTTCGCTATCTCATTTAAAAATTGGTTGCGGGGGCTGGATTTGAACCAACGACCTTCGGGTTATGAGCCCGACGAGCTACCAGACTGCTCCACCCCGCGACGACATATGAAATTAAATAAAAATTGGTTGCGGGGGCCGGATTTGAACCGACGACCTTCGGGTTATGAGCCCGACGAGCTACCAGACTGCTCCACCCCGCGATGGTTTGAATTGTTTCGACATCCTCTATAATAAGCGAGACAGTTATAAAAAGCAACCATTTTCTTAATGTTTTTTCAAAAATGGAATCGGGAACAGATATAACAGCACAGACTATCAGAGAAAAGGGGCGCGACCGCCATGTCCAAATGGGGAAATCGATTCAAGAAATGGTTCTTTTCGGAGATCGAAGCCGAGATCACGTTTGACCCGGCAGCACTCATTCCGAAGCAAACCGTGACGGGTACGTTGCACGTCTCCAACCCGACAACGAATGTCGTTCGCTTACAGGAACTCACCCTGACCTTCTTGACGACGTTCAAAGACATCACCATGGAAGGAAACGAGTTCAATCGAGAAGCTGATATTCAAGAAGTCCCGATTCCACTATCGCTTGTATTAGAGCCCGGAGCGAAAGAGGACGTTCTGTTTTCATTCGAGTTGACGATGTACGCACCCTCTTCTGCCGGTGCCCCATATAGTATAGAGGCTACGTTATGGGACAAGGACATCAAACGGGTTTGGTTTGACGTGATCGAACACATCGAAATCGAACCGATGCCTGAACTGAAACGATTACTCGATGCGACCGCTCATGCCGGACTTGAGCCGATGTTCGTCCGAAACGTGATCGACCCGCTCGGGGAAGAACGTCCGTATCCATTCGTTGAAAAGTATGGATTCAAGCCGGTCGGGGAATGGGCCGATGAGTTTGAAGTCGTCAAATCGTTTTGGCGCTTGCATGAAGACGGGATTGACCTCTACTACTGGCTCGACAACATCGAGACCCAGCGAACGCTCGAATCGATGGCGACCGACGTCGAATTACGTCATCGTTCCCTCACATGGGAACAACTCGAGCGCGAACAAGAACAGCTCGGTCTCGGCATTCAAGATACGCTACGCAGTCACCGCTCCTCGTGAGCGGTTTTTTCAATTTGCATTTCATTCTTACTCGTGTTGACGATGGTTTGAAAGTGGTGGCGATACGGATGCATGAACAATTCATATTGCAGACGTCGCTCTAAATGTGAAGCGTGTAAATAGTCCAGCTTCATCCCTCGTTCCTGAATATCACGATGCGAACGTCGCTTGAACTCCGTCTCTCCATCCGTATAAAGATATATCGATTGGTCAAAAGACGAAAGATCCAGGAATGCGACACTCATTCCTTCAATAATCGTGATTGGCTTCTCCGGATCAATCCATGTCCGCTCTAGATAGGGGACATCAATCGTATAAAACCCAATCCCTTCCCGAATCATACGGACATCTCGCTCGAGTGACAGCAGATGATGCGCGGCCGGATGACACGCCGTCATCTTATACTGATAGGTCGTTCCATCGTGTTGATACGTGAGAATCGTTTGTTTCCGCAACTGTGAATCTGTGATATACGGGTCTGTGTGAAGCAGGTTGATATCACCGAGTCGTTCCCGTAATTTTTCTGCCAACGTCGATTTTCCGGCCGCCCCATGTCCGGAGATGGCAATCAGTGTCCGTTGATCCGATTTCACACTTTGTACAATATCCTCAATCAGTTGTTCCATGATTCTCCCCCTTCGGTACACTTGATGTACAAAGGAAATGTAACCATCTCATGTCCACTTGTCCATCTTCTCATCTCACAGGCTCATCTGCACGCCATTCTTCGTCACGAGTAAAGTTCTCACTTAGGTCAAACGGCTGAAACTATTATAATGAACAAACAGCTCATCGTGTCAAGATGAGCTGTCTTCTTTTTTCTTCAGTCTCGTCAAGCTTCTGTTCTAACCGTTCCACTTGTCTCGTCATACGAGCAATCACCTGACTGATTTCCTGATCCAGTCCGTTCACTTGATCTAAAGAATCATTGATTCGTCCATGCATCGTCCATTCTGAAAAAATATCATCCAAAAAGTAATCTGCGAACTGAATGAGTGAACCTCGATCGACATGCAACTCCTGAACAATCCCTTGCACGTCCGCTAATTCACGGGAGAAGCGCTCCAACGCAGATTGTAATTCATGCATCGTCTGCTCGGAAGCATCTAGCGCCTCATGCTTCATGGCTGTAGCAATCAAGCCACCCCCGAAGAACGTATCATACGTTGACCACCCTTTCGCACTATCTAGATGTTTGAGTGTTTTTGCAATCGTCGACCGTGCCGCCTTACCAGCAACGATGGCTTCCCGATATTCGATGAGAAGTTCATTCGTTTCGGCTTGTTGATTCGTGAGATGGTGTAAGTCTCGGCGAACAGCTGGGTCTTTCACCAGATGGGATTCTTTTGATTGTAAGAAGTTCTCCCACTCAGCGTCGATTCCCTCATATCCCTCGAGCTGTTCTTGTAAATCTCGATGTTCGAGCGTCAATTCGTCAATCATCGCTTCGTGTTCTCGTAATTTCAGCTCAGCGCGAGCAGCCTCTTCCATTTCAATCGTCCGTTGTTCATCAAACGTTCCTCGTAATTTTCGCCACGTGTTGACGAGCGAGAAGCTTTCAAGGTCATACACATCACGTTGTTCTTTCGTGAATGAATTGAGTAGTGCTTTCCGCACCGCCTCATGCTCTTTTAACTGTTTGTTTAGTATCTCTTGCTTACGCACAAGTCGATCTCGCTCGGCGATACGCTGTTGTAAATCTAATTGGGTCTCCTGAAGATTCTGCATGATGTTTCCCCTCTCATTTTGTTTATCGAATGAGTTAATCTGAGGAGATTCATGATTTATAAACATCCCCTCTTTCTCTTACTTAGTACGAAAAAGAAGGGACAAAGTTTCAAAGAAACAAAAAAACGACCGAGCGCTATGCTCGGTCGTCCTCTGCGTTGTTGCCTGGCAACGTCCTATCCTCACAGGGGGAGATCCCCCAACTACTTTCGGCGCTGAGACGCTTAACTTCCGTGTTCGGCATGGGAAC
>NZ_JACSKD010000029.1:0-207 GCF_018617455.1 Exiguobacterium sp. s22 | reverse complement strand
CCCGTTCCTCGCCGAGGCGGACAGCCTCGCGCTCGCGAACGCGAAGCTGAACCTCGACACCGCGTTCGCGAAGTTCTTCGCCGGGACGGCCGGCTTCCCGGCCTTCAAATCGAGACGGCGGTCGCGCGCCTCCTACACGACGAACAACCAGCATGGCACGATCCGCATCGAGGCGGGCAAGGTCCGTCTGCCGAAGGTCGGGTTCGT
>NZ_JACSKD010000028.1:0-228 GCF_018617455.1 Exiguobacterium sp. s22 | reverse complement strand
ATCCCCCAACTACTTTCGGCGCTGAGACGCTTAACTTCCGTGTTCGGCATGGGAACGGGTGTGGCCGTCTCGCTATCGCCACCAGACAAATATTATATTAACATTATCTTAACATAATGTCAACATGTTTTTTTTGAGATTGTTCCCTGAAAACTGAGGATTCATCAACACAAACCATAGACTAGATCAAAGCCTCGACCGATTAGTATCATTCAGCTCCACGTGTCA
>NZ_JACSKD010000027.1:0-295 GCF_018617455.1 Exiguobacterium sp. s22 | reverse complement strand
CTGAGCCAGGATCAAACTCTCCAAAGAATTTGATATAGCTCTTAAATTGACGAAGCTTGCGCTTCATTCAAAAATTGTAAAACTTTTTTGCCTCATCGTTCAGTTTTCAAAGACCAAAAAATAAATGGTCGGGAAGACAGGATTCGAACCTGCGACCCCTTGGTCCCAAACCAAGTGCTCTACCAAGCTGAGCTACTTCCCGTTAAAATGGTGCACCCTGAGAGATTCGAACTCCCGGCCTTTAGATTCGTAGTCTAACGCTCTATCCAGCTGAGCTAAGGGTGCATATGGTGCG
>NZ_JACSKD010000026.1:0-302 GCF_018617455.1 Exiguobacterium sp. s22 | reverse complement strand
AGACGGATCGTTGACGAGAACCAAGTCATCGTCGTGGAGACATTGAAGTCGAAGGACATGATGCAAAACCATAAGCTCGCCAAGTCCATCGGGGATGTCAGCTGGCATGAGTTCGTCCGTCAACTCGAATACAAATCAAACTTCTACGGACGGACGCTCATCAAGGCGGACCCCTGGTACGCATCGACGCAGATCTGTTCTTCTTGTGGCGAGAAAGGTCAGAAGAAAGCGATGGACGTCCGTGAATGGACGTGTGCCTGTGGCGCGCATCATGACCGTGACATCAACGCGAGCATCAACCT
>NZ_JACSKD010000025.1:0-373 GCF_018617455.1 Exiguobacterium sp. s22 | reverse complement strand
ATCTAGCGTCTAAGACACACGGTCCGTTACGGACCATATGTGAAATTGGTTTTTGATGTCTTGATGAATCTTCAGTTTTCAAGGAACAAAAGTGGAGCCTAGCGGGATCGAACCGCTGACCTCCTGCGTGCAAGGCAGGCGCTCTCCCAGCTGAGCTAAGGCCCCGTATTGGAATTGTTCATAAAAATGGTGGGCCTAAGTGGACTCGAACCACCGACCTCACGCTTATCAGGCGTGCGCTCTAACCGGCTGAGCTATAGGCCCTCTTAGAGAGGTTTTGGTCTCTCAAAACTGAACGATGGGCAATGCCACATGGGCATTTTCCTTAGAAAGGAGGTGATCCAGCCGCACCTTCCGATACGGCTACCTTGTT
>NZ_JACSKD010000024.1:0-376 GCF_018617455.1 Exiguobacterium sp. s22 | reverse complement strand
ATCAAGAAACTGGACAACAAGGAACAGCGTTGGATGAAAGACAAGGATCACAAGGTGAGCCGTGAGATCGTCGACTTCGCAAAAGAGAACAACATTTCTGTCATTCGCCTAGAGAAGCTAGCGAACATCCGACAGACGGCAAGAACAAGCCGTCAACACAATAAGAATCTGCATACATGGTCGTTCTATCGCTTGGTATTATTTATCGAGTACAAGGCGAAACTAGAAGGGATCAAGATTGAATATGTCAATCCTGCATATACATCTCAAACATGCCCTTCTTGCGAGAGTCGGAATAAAGCGAAAGACCGTACCTATTCGTGTTCTTGCGGATTTAATAAACATCGAGATGTAGTTGGTGCGATGAATATCCGAA
>NZ_JACSKD010000023.1:0-437 GCF_018617455.1 Exiguobacterium sp. s22 | reverse complement strand
AGGCGAGAATTCTCCCTCCTCTAAGCGTCTCGGGGCGTAGCCCGGCGTAGGTGGGAGATGAATCGCCCGGTCCAAACGTCTTTTCCCCTGTGACAGATAGGACGAACAAAAGTTCGTGATTCCGTCAGATTCTCTCTCCCCTTCCGCGGGTATCGGACGAGGAAGACACATCACGATTTTCTGAGGGGAGGAGGGACAGACATGCTGAAAGGTTACAAATATAGGCTTCACCCGACACCTGCACAGGCCGAGTTCCTTATCAAGACGATCGGCTGCGCCCGATTCATCTACAACAAGCTGCTCGAGGACCGCATCGCCATCCGCGATGAGGCGAAAGCGAGAATCGTGACGAGACGGAAACCGGCGACACCCGCATCCTACAAGCCCCTGTTCCCGTTCCTCGCCGAGGCGGACAGCCTCGCGCTCGCGAACGCGAA
>NZ_JACSKD010000022.1:0-548 GCF_018617455.1 Exiguobacterium sp. s22 | reverse complement strand
ATGGACTTGGCGAGCTTATGGTTTTGCATCATGTCCTTCGACTTCAATGTCTCCACGACGATGACTTGGTTCTCGTCAACGATCCGTCTTGACAGTTTGTGAAGGAAGTCCTTACGTTGATTCGCAATCTTTTCGTGTTTCTTGGCGAGGATCAGCCTGGCCTTCTCACGGTTCTTACTCCCGATCTTCTTGCGTGACAAAGCGCGCTGCGCCTTCTTGACCTTCGCTTCGGATTGTCGGAGAAAGCGAGGGTTGTCAATCTTCTCCGAGACCATCGCATCGTTCGTCATGATGGCGAAGTGCTCCAGACCGAGATCGATCCCGACCTTGTTCTCGGCTGGGATCCATGGTGCATCGTCCTGTTCGACGAGGATGGAGACAAAGAACTTGCCCGTCTTGGTCATCGACACCGTCGCTGACCGGATGACGCCCTCGAACGGGCGATGTTGGGTGAACCGCACGAACCCGACCTTCGGCAGACGGACCTTGCCCGCCTCGATGCGGATCGTGCCATGCTGGTTGTTCGTCGTGTAGGAGGCGCGCGACCG
>NZ_JACSKD010000021.1:0-666 GCF_018617455.1 Exiguobacterium sp. s22 | reverse complement strand
CCCGTTCCTCGCCGAGGCGGACAGCCTCGCGCTCGCGAACGCGAAGCTGAACCTCGACACCGCGTTCGCGAAGTTCTTCGCCGGGACGGGCGGCTTCCCGGTCTTCAAATCGAGACGGCGGTCGCGCGCCTCCTACACGACAAACAACCAGCACGGTACGATCCGCATCGAGAACGGCAAGGTGAGACTTCCTAAAATCAGCTTCGTGAAGTTCGAACAACATCGTCCGTTCGAGGGCGTCATCTGGTCGGCGACGGTCTCGATGACGAGGACGGGCAAGTTCTTCATCTCCATCCTCGTCAATCAAGAGGAGGAAAAGTGGATCCCAGCCAAGAACAAGGTCGGGATTGATCTTGGCCTGGAGCACTTCGCCGTCATGACGAACAACGCGATGGTCTCGGAGAAGATTGACAACGCCCGACTCCTCCGGAAGTCCAAAGCGAAGGTCAAGAAGGCGCAACGGGCGCTGTCGCAAAAGAAAATTGGAAGCAAGAATCGTGAAAAAGCCAAGTTACTTTTGGCTAAGAAACACGAAAAGATTGCCAACCAACGCAAGGACTTCCTTCACAAGCTGTCGAGACGGATCGTTGACGAGAACCAAGTCATCGTCGTGGAGACATTGAAGTCGAAGGACATGATGCAAAACCATAAGCTCGCCAAGTCCAT
>NZ_JACSKD010000020.1:0-771 GCF_018617455.1 Exiguobacterium sp. s22 | reverse complement strand
TATAGCTCTTAAATTGACGAAGCTTGCGCTTCATTCAAAAATGGTAAAACTTATTTTTGCCTCATCGTTCAGTTTTCAAAGTTCGTCTGTAAAAAAATAAAAATGGTGGAGCCTAGCGGGATCGAACCGCTGACCTCCTGCGTGCAAGGCAGGCGCTCTCCCAGCTGAGCTAAGGCCCCATATAAGTGATGATGGTCGGGAAGACAGGATTCGAACCTGCGACCCCTTGGTCCCAAACCAAGTGCTCTACCAAGCTGAGCTACTTCCCGTCGAAAATGGTGCACCCTGAGAGATTCGAACTCCCGGCCTTTAGATTCGTAGTCTAACGCTCTATCCAGCTGAGCTAAGGGTGCGAGACGAATAATCATCATGGGAAAAATATTAATGGTACCGAGGGCCGGACTTGAACCGGCACGAGGAAACCCTCGCAGGATTTTAAGTCCTGTGCGTCTACCAATTCCGCCACCCCGGCAAGGTATAATTTCTAGCGGTAGACTTTTTAAAAAAGATCAAATGGTGCCGGCGAAAGGATTCGAACCCTCGACCCTCTGATTACAAGTCAGATGCTCTACCAACTGAGCTACACCGGCAGGTGTAAATGGTGGAGGATGACGGGATCGAACCGCCGACCCCCTGCTTGTAAGGCAGGTGCTCTCCCAGCTGAGCTAATCCTCCAATATGTAGCCTGGCAACGTCCTATCCTCACAGGGGGAGATCCCCCAACTACTTTCGGCGCTGAGACGCTTAACTTCCGTGTTCGGCATGGGAACG
>NZ_JACSKD010000019.1:0-901 GCF_018617455.1 Exiguobacterium sp. s22 | reverse complement strand
CCGTTCCCATGCCGAACACGGAAGTTAAGCGTCTCAGCGCCGAAAGTAGTTGGGGGATCTCCCCCTGTGAGGATAGGACGTTGCCAGGCTTTATTTTTTTAAAAAAGTTATTGACTTTACATAAAATGACCTTTAAAATAGGTGAAGTCGACACAACTTAAAAACGGTCTCGTGGTGTAGGGGTTAACATGTCTGCCTGTCACGCAGAAGATCGCGGGTTCGAATCCCGTCGAGACCGCCATTTTTAATTTAATACGTATGGCTTTGTAGCTCAGTTGGTAGAGCAAAGGACTGAAAATCCTTGTGTCGGCGGTTCGATTCCGTCCAAAGCCACCATATAACACGCCGGTGTAGCTCAGTTGGTAGAGCATCTGACTTGTAATCAGAGGGTCGAGGGTTCGAATCCTTTCGCCGGCACCATTTTTTCATGGCGGTTGTGGCGAAGTGGTTAACGCACCGGATTGTGATTCCGGCATTCGAGGGTTCAATTCCCTTCAGCCGCCCCATTAAAATTTAATGAGCCATTAGCTCAGTTGGTAGAGCATCTGACTTTTAATCAGAGGGTCGCAGGTTCGAGCCCTGCATGGCTCACCATTTTCTCATTATTTTTTATTTAATACGTAATTTCACGTGCGGGTGTGGCGGAATTGGTAGACGCGCTAGACTTAGGATCTAGTGTCTTTGACGTGGGGGTTCGAGTCCCTTCACCCGCATCTCTAAATACTTATGCGGAAGTAGTTCAGTGGTAGAATACGACCTTGCCAAGGTCGGGGTCGCGGGTTCGAATCCCGTCTTCCGCTCCATTTTAATACGCGGTCGTGGCGGAATCGGTAGACGCGCTAGGTTGAGGGCCTAGTGGTGGTTAACACCGTGGAGGTTCAAGTCCTCTCGACCGCACCAT
>NZ_JACSKD010000018.1:0-1266 GCF_018617455.1 Exiguobacterium sp. s22 | reverse complement strand
TTCTCTTTTGCGAAGTCGACGATCTCACGGCTCACCTTGTGATCCTTGTCTTTCATCCAACGCTGTTCCTTGTTGTCCAGTTTCTTGATCGCGTTCAGCTTCTTCTTTTGACCGAGCTCTTTTCGTCTCGCCCGGAACTTTCGTTTCATGAACTTGTTCTCGCGACCGTTCCCAAAGAACCTCACCTTGTCGCAATCGGTCGATGCGACCGCCGGGACTTTTAGACCGAGGTCGACACCAAGAACCTTCGTACCGGTCTTCTCCGTCGTGGGGATCGTGACGGCGATTTGAGCCATCCATTTCTTTGACTTCTTCGTGATACGAAGCGTACCCAGCTTGTTATTCAGAAGGGAGAAGTTACGATTGTCTCGATCGACCATCTCGGCACGGATCTCTGTCCTTTTGACCTTCCCGTCTACCATGATTGGAAGAAAAATGGACTCAAAATCGAACGAATAGTTCTGGTTGTTCCATGTGCAATAAGGTTTCTTCAGGACAGGGACGACCTTGTATTTTGACTTCTTCACTTTCCGGAAGACACTCTGGGCATCTTTGATGACCTGGTTCTTGACGGCACTAGGCAGATGAGCGCAAACACTTTTACTTGTCAATTTGAGCATCGCTTTAGCATCCACCATATCAGAGATAAGTTGATTGACCGTCTCGATATATGTTTCTGCCATGCTTTTTAAAACAACTTCCTGTTCTTTTGTCGGCTTCAGTTTAATGTTAACTGTCAGCGTCTGAGACACGGTGTCACCCCCTTGTTTTTTGTTGCTCGACATAACGTTTAATCGTTTCGCTCGATACATTTCCAGCGGTGGAGACGAAATAGGATCGTGTCCAGAGACTCGGCAAATGTTGAAGATGAGGAAATTCCTCTCTTAACTTTTTAGATGTTACTCCCTTTATTTTTGCCATGATGTCAGCAGGACTCAGTGTTGGAGGGGCGTTAAGGAACATATGCGTATGATCTTTATCGCATTCCAAGGCTATAATTTTGATATTCAGTTCTTCGCATATTTCGGACATCAAACCTTTGAAACGTATTTCTACATCCTTACGAAGGAATATCTTTCTTCTGTATCGAGGACAGAAGACGAAGTGATCATTGATTAGAGAAACAGTAGTATGAGTTCTTCTATAGTTGGTTTCCATATGAATATCGTGTCAGGTTAACCAACAAACTGCGACAAGAAGATTTCCAGATACTTAAAGCGCCAAAACCTTCGGATTCTTTACTGACACTCCGCATCCTGCCGAGCT
>NZ_JACSKD010000017.1:0-2953 GCF_018617455.1 Exiguobacterium sp. s22 | reverse complement strand
TTGTTCCTTGAAAACTGAAGATTCATCAAGACATCAAAAACCAATTTCACATATGGTCCGTAACGGACCGTGTGTCTTAGACGCTAGATCAAGGTAGAAAGGGCGTACGGTGGATGCCTTGGCACTAGGAGCCGATGAAGGACGCGACGAACAGCGAAATGCTCTGGGGAGTGGTAAGTACACATCGATCCAGAGATCTCCGAATGGGGGAACCCACCGCCGGGAGACTGGCGGGACACCCACGTGAATACATAGCGTGGCGTGAGGCATACCCGGGGAACTGAAACATCTAAGTACCCGGAGGAAGAGAAAGAAAATTCGATTCCCTGAGTAGCGGCGAGCGAAACGGGAACAGCCCAAACCAGGAAGCATGCTTCCTGGGGTTGTAGGACACTCTACACGGAGTTACAAAGGGATAGGGTAGGTGAACGACCTGGAAAGGTCGGCCAGAGAAGGTGACGGCCCTGTAGCCGAAACCCCATCCCCTCCAGAGTGGATCCTGAGTACGGCGGGACACGTGAAACCCCGTCGGAATCCGGGAGGACCATCTCCCAAGGCTAAATACTTCCTAGTGACCGATAGTGAACCAGTACCGTGAGGGAAAGGTGAAAAGCACCCCGGAAGGGGAGTGAAAGAGATCCTGAAACCGTATGCCTACAAGTAGTCAGAGCCCGTTCACGGGTGATGGCGTGCCTTTTGTAGAATGAACCGGCGAGTTACGATGGCGGGCGAGGTTAAGCCGATGAGGCGGAGCCGCAGCGAAAGCGAGTCTGAACAGGGCGCATCAGTCCGTCGTCGTAGACCCGAAACCAGGTGATCTACCCATGTCCAGGATGAAGGTCAGGTAACACTGACTGGAGGTCCGAACCCACGCACGTTGAAAAGTGCGGGGATGAGGTGTGGGTAGCGGTGAAATGCCAATCGAACCTGGAGATAGCTGGTTCTCTCCGAAATAGCTTTAGGGCTAGCCTCGAGGTGAAGAGTTCTGGAGGTAGAGCACTGATTGGACTAGGGGCCCCCACAGGGTTACCGAATTCAGTCAAACTCCGAATGCCAGCAACTTGTACTCGGGAGTCAGACTGCGAGTGATAAGATCCGTAGTCGAGAGGGAAACAGCCCAGACCATCAGCTAAGGTCCCCAAGTGTATGTTAAGTGGAAAAGGATGTGGCGCTGCACAGACAACTAGGATGTTGGCTTAGAAGCAGCCACCATTCAAAGAGTGCGTAATAGCTCACTAGTCGAGTGGCGCCGCGCCGAAAATGTAACGGGGCTAAACATACCACCGAAGCTATGGATCCCGTAAGGGATGGTAGGAGAGCGTTCCAAGCAGCAGTGAAGCGGTATCGTGAGGAGCCGTGGAGCGCTTGGAAGTGAGAATGCCGGTGTGAGTAGCGAAAAGAGGGGTGAGAATCCCCTCCGTCGAAAGCCTAAGGTTTCCTGAGGAAGGCTCGTCCGCTCAGGGTTAGTCTGGACCTAAGCCGAGGCCGAAAGGCGTAGGCGATGGACAACAGGTCGATATTCCTGTACCGCCGTACCACCGTTTGAACGATGGGGGGACGCAGAAGGATAAGGTGACCGTGCGACTGGAAGTGCACGGACAAGCAGCGAGGCCGTCGGGTTGGCAAATCCGCCCGGCACCAAGGTTGAGCTGTGACGTGGAGCCCGTAGGGCGAAGCACCGGATTTCACGCTGCCAAGAAAAGCCTCTAGTGAGGAGGTCGGCGCCAGTACCGCAAACCGACACAGGTAGGCGAGATGAGAATTCTAAGACGCGCGGGATAACTCTCGTTAAGGAACTCGGCAAAATGGTCCCGTAACTTCGGGAGAAGGGACGCTTATGGCAACATAAGCCGCAGTGAATAGGCCCAAACGACTGTTTAGCAAAAACACAGGTCTCTGCTAAATCGCAAGATGAAGTATAGGGGCTGACGCCTGCCCGGTGCTGGAAGGTTAAGGGGATGTGTCATCGCAAGAGAAGCACTGAACCGAAGCCCCAGTAAACGGCGGCCGTAACTATAACGGTCCTAAGGTAGCGAAATTCCTTGTCGGGTAAGTTCCGACCCGCACGAAAGGCGTAACGATTTGGGCACTGTCTCAACGAGAGACCCGGTGAAATCATAGTACCTGTGAAGATGCAGGTTACCCGCGACAGGACGGAAAGACCCCATGGAGCTTTACTACAGCCTGATATTGAGGCTTTGTACGCGATGTACAGGATAGGTGGGAGTTTGTGAAGCCGGAGCGCCAGCTTCGGTGGAGACACCCTTGGGATACCACCCTTTGCGTATAGAGTCTCTAACTCGCAGCCGTGATCCGGCTGGAGGACCGTGTCAGGCGGGTAGTTTGACTGGGGCGGTCGCCTCCTAAACAGTAACGGAGGCGCCCAAAGGTTCCCTCAGAATGGTTGGAAATCATTCGAAGAGTGCAAAGGCAGAAGGGAGCTTGACTGCGAGACCTACAAGTCGAGCAGGGACGAAAGTCGGGCTTAGTGATCCGGTGGTTCCGCATGGAAGGGCCATCGCTCAACGGATAAAAGCTACCCTGGGGATAACAGGCTGATCTCCCCCAAGAGTCCACATCGACGGGGAGGTTTGGCACCTCGATGTCGGCTCATCGCATCCTGGGGCTGGAGTAGGTCCCAAGGGTTGGGCTGTTCGCCCATTAAAGCGGTACGCGAGCTGGGTTCAGAACGTCGTGAGACAGTTCGGTCCCTATCCGTCGTGGGCGTAGGAAATTTGAGGAGAGCTGTCCTTAGTACGAGAGGACCGGGATGGACGCACCGCTGGTGTACCAGTTGTTCCGCCAGGAGCATCGCTGGGTAGCTACGTGCGGACGGGATAAGTGCTGAAAGCATCTAAGCATGAAGCCCCCTCCGAGATGAGATTTCCCTTTGAGCAATCAAGAAAGACCCCTCAGAGACGATGAGGTAGATAGGTCATGGGTGGAAGCGTGG
>NZ_JACSKD010000016.1:0-7594 GCF_018617455.1 Exiguobacterium sp. s22 | reverse complement strand
TATGAAGAGAGATCAATGCAAGACCGAGATGAAGCGGTAGCGGAATCTATTCGTAAGTCGCTGGAACAGAAACGAAAGAACGAAGAGGAACGTCGTAAGCGACATGAGGCCTATGTAGAGAAGCAAGTTAAGTCAGCTATTGAACGTAGCCGTTTGGGTCTACCTTCACAAAAACAAGTGATTGGATTGGGGCAATAAATCATGGTAAATCACGTGTTTGGGATTATGCGAGATATTCGAAATGAACGTACAGAACTAGGGGTAACGGAAAACCGTAGTAGTGCAGGGTTTGAAGTATCAGGTAATCTAATCAACTTACTTGTTTCGGTTACGAATGGTTGGACTGAATCAACGAAACTTTCAATCAAACTAGAGTGGTCGAAAGACAATAAGGAATATAGTGAGATTGGAACTTTCCCACTACCAGACGCTATCCACGGTATTGTTTGTGTGAACTTCGGGGACTATGTTCGTTACACAATCATTGTAGAGGGCGAGAAACAGGAACTAGACGTTGTGCTACGTTTCTAAAAAGACAAAGGGCGGTAGCTTAATAGCTATCGTCCTCTTTTTTTATTTATTCGACACTATTAGACAAACCAAAGGAGATAAGACTATGCCAAAACAAAACAACGAATACATGACCGCAGACGATTATAAGGCACTATTGCACAAAGCAACTAACGGATCGGTTAAGCTACTAGGCGACTTTAGAACGTTGAACGGAACGTATAAATACTTCTGCGAAAGCTGTCGCCTAGCATTTTGGAATCGGGCATACCATATGTTATCTACTGACGACACAGGACAGAATCACGTATGTCGTCAACGATATGCGACTGTAAGAGGTAACCGTATTAGCGACAGCACGACTACACCTGCTTTAAGGTGAAATAGTTCAAAAAAAATACCGCAAATTTTTTCTGCTGATTCTGATAAGAGGATTTAGCTAAATTAGTAACCACCCTTGCTGTGATTCGCCCTGTGGTGCAGTGAGTAGTATAACCACCCGTAAGAACAAACTTCGACGCAACACACAGGGCATAAATGATAGGTTAAACGTTGGTATGAAGCGGTTTGTGACAAAAGAGTTTGAAAAGTATTGCGTAAATTCTCCACGTACCTGACACCACGTATATCAAGGGTGCTTCCCCGTGGTATACCCTTCATGCTGATCCACCTTCTTCTCGTTGTTCTTCTTTGTTGTTCTTCTTCACTCGCTTCTTTCATTCGTTCTCTTTCTTTGTTGTGTTGTCTGTTGGTGTGGCAAGTGGGTGTGTATGGTAGTGCTTATGTGTAGTCCTGTTGTATGTGCCTGACATAGCACCTTCAGTAGTGTTTTCTGAGTAGGTACATATCATGTCTATGTAAGGGGACATATAGCCCCCTTCTCTTACCCGAAGATATTAAGGGCGTAATATACCGCCCCTAAGAAATCGTGAAGGAATCCGACTAACAGTGCTAATCCTGTGATTAGAACCGTAGCCACCTTCACGAATTTCTTAAAGAATTGTCTGTTTCTCATAAGAAATCATCCCCTTTCGTTGTTTTGTTTTTATTCTATGTACTGATAAAGGACATATTCGGACTTGAAGGACGAATAGTGTTCTACCCCTTTTTAGAGGGTCACAACTTAAAAGTATTGACACCACCTATACAGGGCACGTAAAATCAGGCTATCAGCTTGTGTCAAAACATATGGTCAAAAGTACATAACAAAAAAGGGGTCATTTACTATGAAATACGGATACTCACGTGTCAGCACTTACGGACAAGGGAAAGAAGGGAACAGCTTAGAATCTCAAAAGAAAAAACTAGAAGAAGAGGGCTGTGAGGTCATCTACTCAGATACTTATACGGGAACTAAAATAGAACGTCCTAAATTCAAGGAACTATTAGAAGTTCTTAAAGAGGGTGACACGTTGGTAGTGACTAAGATAGACCGCTTTGCACGTTCGACAATCGAAGGTAGTCAGATTGTTAAGGAACTACTTGAAAGAGGTGTCATCATCAATATACTCAACGTGGGACGCTTAGATAACACGCCACAAAGCAAGCTAATGCGAACTATGTTCTTTGCTTTCGCTGAGTTTGAACGTGACATGATTGTTGAACGTACCCAAGAAGGTAAGGCAATAGCTAGGCAGAAAAAAGGCTTCAAAGAGGGACGACCAAAGGAACACTCTGAGAAAACGATAGCACACGCCCTTTCGCTTCTTGAAACGCATAGCTACAAAGAAGTAGTAGAAATAACGAGAATCAGTAAAAGTACGCTGATCCGTGCTAAGCGAGAACAAAAATCTAAAAAACAAGAAGGGCTGTAATGCCTTTCTTTTTTGTTGGACTGAGATTGATAAACAAGGTGTTGGAAACGTTGTGCAAGCGTCTAGGACGCACAAGAGGGGCTATTAGAGGGCTTGTAATCGAATGGCTATGTAGTGCGGTTGTGCAAAGAAATGTTTGGTGTAGCGGTCTGTAAAAGGGGCAGGGAAGCAATTTAACAGCACAACTTTGCACACCAATTACTGTACGGATCTACTTCATCTTCTTTCTTAATGAAATTACGAGATAACGTAATCATTGGCATTGTTGTGCGGTTTATTTGAAAATAGGTATTGTCAGATAATTCATCTAGCGTTAAGATAAGTCTAACTTAATCGAACGAAGACACGAAAAAAGCCATCCTCGCTTAAACCGATTACCAGTCAGTTTAAGTATCAACGGATGACTTGATTCGTATAGAGAGTATTACCAGTACTCACTATATAGCGTCAGTTGTATACTCAGTACATCTGACATTTGATGTTATCAGTTTACTTTGAAAAGCCTAGTTAAGCAAGGCTTTAGCGTAAATCGGACATTGCTAGTAGTGAGTTTTACGAAACTCTCTATTGGCAGTGTCCTTTTTCGTTCTCTTACATATTTTAAAACTACATAACGAAGGAACAGCCTGATACCTTCTAAAAACACTGACAGTGGTTAGTTGTGCCACAAGCAAGCGTACATAGGGACGCTAAGGGTAGTGCCGTAAACAACGGCTTATGGATCCACGTAAACGATACGTGTTCTGTAAGTGTCTTATACTGCTATGTCTTTCCCAATCGGGGCATAGCAGGGGTGAAAGCTACCAAAGTGCTGATTGAAGGAAAGACAGGCTTCTACGGAAGCGAAGGGCTACATACAAGTAAAACGTTTAACATCGTTAACTCGTCGCTATGGACTCTTTAGCAAAGGCTAGAGGGGACAACTATAAAGACTAATTACACGTGAGTGTAAGGGACGTTTGAAACCACAAGGGCTGTTTGAGTGTGTAATGTAGTCAGGGCGGAAGCCTAGCTTTGATTGGGGTGATACATACGGATACACGACCGACCGACGGAAGAACCATCACAGAAGCCTTTCTTCTTTACCCCCCGATATTTTCACTTTTGGGCGGTAAGGAAGGCTTTCTGTGTCCAGCCGTTGCACTTCCCTTCCCTCAAGAAGATGTTGGTTGCGTTGGTAGGTCAAGCGTTTTCCGTAAAAAGAAAGCCTAAAAACAATAAAGATAAAAGAGAAAGCGGATAGATCAGCATAGAAGGTGTAAATTAGTATGTGGGACGATGAAGCGAAACTTAGCGAAGTCTAGTTTCTGCTGAAGCAGTTCCCAAACAAACGGAGTGAAGGCTTAAAAGCCGTAACGGAGTGCGTTAGCAAATGATGAAGGAAGTGAGGTTAGTGTATGTTTTGGTGGATCAGCTTCACAGTATTTATATTGGTTTTAGCTATTTTCAGGTCTTTGAGAACGTTTCCTGCAAATGCTAAGGGACGTTTTAGAATGGATTTTCTTTATCAATTACTTATATATCTTTTTGAAATATGGCTGTTTTTTTCACTTTTTCAATGGATCTTATTTAGCCATGCGGAAACTTTGGGATACTCAGAAGAAGGTACTTTAAAACGGTTTATAGACTTTTTTACGGTCTATCAAATTTTCATTTTTGTTGTTATTAAACTGTACGACTCATTGAAAATAGACGCTTATACGTCAGTAATTTATTTAATCAATATGGCACTGCCTCATGTTGAGAATGAAGAAGTGTTCCCTAGGGGTTTTTTAGATGATAATACATTCGAAGAACTTCAAAAACTGATTATTCCGCACGAGGCTGAGAATATTAGAAGTCACATTTTTGAATTATTGAGAGAATATCAGGAATTACTTGAGGATGAGGAACATCCAGATCAGTATATTGAATCACGAATTTACTCAATCAAACATCAATTGTACCGTGAGAGGGAAACACTTGAACTTTCAATAGAAGAACGTAATTTCCATTGGAACGTTTCACTTTTTCAAAGAATAGGAAAGTGGTAAAAAACCAGCGACCAATAAGGTCGGTGGTTTTTTTTAGTTTCGACTTTGTACTCTTAGTATGTCTCTTGCAAGACGATTATCTCTATCTATTTGATGTTGTAGCAGCACAAGAGGATCTGATGTATAAGGATAATCTTCAAATGCCTTGAAATCACATATTGTGTGTGTAACAACAGTATAGTTTCTGCCGTTTCTTTTTAAAATTTCTATTTCTAAAGTAGGATATTCCCCTTCTTTTCGAAGTCTTGAAGTGAAATCTCCATCTATTACACGTATTTCTTCTAGTATTGATCCTTGGTCACCAATTCGAATTTTATGTATCTTCCCCGTTGCTAGTGTGATTTCTGCTTCTCGATTTAGTAATTTATGAGAATCCAGGAATTCTTTTTTCTGTTCTGTAGTGTCATCATCATAGCTTGAAACTTTAAATGTATATCCGACGGCTGTAGCTTTCCCTATGTTTTCTATAGCTATTCCGTATTCACCGTGTTTTTCCTGATAAGGATATACAATTACTTCTTCTTTCGAGTTCTGTACATAGTAAGTACGCCAAGCTAATACCAAACCCGATGCACCTATTAACCCACTTATAGTGTCGCCCCAATTCCAGCCACTCATATTCACCCTTCTTTCTTTTTCTTAATGGCTTCTTCTATAGACCTGAAGCCGTCCTTGATTTCCTTTCTTAGATAATATTCTTCACCGTATGGAATCATCTTGTTGTAGTACAAAGTAAAATCTAAATCGTAAACACCCTTAGATCGTCCTTTGCTATCAAAGATTTCTACTGTGAATGATGGGAAAGTTTCTGTTTCCTGCATATACGCGAGAAAAAAAGTATCGACAAAAATTGATAGTTGTTTCTTTGGTGCTAAATTGAATGAAACTTTTCTGTTTAACAACGGCATTAGTGCAAAACGTTGTTTTATCTCTAAAGGTGCGTCTATAACAGCTAGTTGTATGCTGAAATCTTTCGCTAAGTTATTGCTGTTGTTTTCAATGATGATGGAAAACATATCGTTTTCAGCTTCCATATAACAAGCTATATCGACTTTATAGTATTGAAGATAGATGTTTATAGCTGTTGCTATTAAAGCAATTAACGACAAAAAAATAGCAATCACGTCTAATCCTGTATCCATAAACTCAACTCTTTCCCTAATTATTTACAAGTTAAGTTTACTTCATATCTTTTAAATATAGGCAAAAAAAAAGTCCCAAACCGTTGTGGGAACGGTTCAGGACTAAAGGAGAAATATGACTATGACAACGGATTTGCCGTCACTCGCTTACGCTTCGTGCTGTATTTTCTAATCTCTAAGATCAGTTGTTATTAGGGCTGTTGAGGTACGAAACAGAATGTTTTCATCTTTTATCAAGTTTCTAGAGTTTAAGTAAGTTTCTTTACTTAATAAGGCGTGGCGAACGTACCAAAAACAGGCTTCAAATTGTGACAATTTTAGAGGGTGTCGAAAAACGTTGGTGTTAAGCCATTTTTTAAAAGTCACATTTTCGCTGATTAACCTTAGCGGTTGAAGCGGTTATTAGGTGGATCTACCCGTTAAAGTTAATAATCCCTTACGTGTGTGATTATTAGAAGTGGAAAATGGCTTAACAAGGCCATTTGTAGCGATGGTTAATCAAGTCCCTTACGTGTGTGACTTTACCTAATAACGAAGCCCTTTCTTAAGCCATTCCTCAGGCTTATTAGTCACTATTATTAAACTAACCAATTCAGCCCCGATTAGGACACTAAACTCGCCCCTTTCATAACCAATCTCAACACATCGCCAGACACATTTAAACGCCTTCTGAGGGCTTCTGTTGAATAATACATACTACGTAAGGTTAATCCTTCTGAGTGCCTCAAAACGCATTTATAGAGATGTGACGATGTATTGAAAACAACTAAAGAACTTAAAAGGACTAAAACACATTTCATAGAATAGAACTAATAGCCGATGCGAACTATTCAAACAGAAATAAGGAAGGTGTGAAAGTATGAAGATTGGAGAAATATTAGAACTTACACAAACCATGAAACTCAGTGAAATTGCTAAACAGTATTTAGACGTAGGGGAAAAGAAGGCGTTAGAGGGCATGAAGAAAGCTGGCTGTTACGCTGTCAGCGGTAAACGTGGTTGGTATTATGACGGTGATCCAGCGGTATTAGAACAATCAATTTATGATTTCACTACCAAAACAATCAATACTAGACCCAAAGCGAACGGTTCAAACAAAACAACTAATAAAACAAAGAAAACAAAAACTGAAAGTATGTTCTCAAAATCTATAATGATAGAAAACGGGAACAAAATAGTTATGACACAATATCCACGCAAAAAAGTAATTGAAGATAAAACTGATGAAGTAACAGAGTACAATCCAGACTTTTTTGAAATGACTGGCGAAGAAGTTCCTAAAGTCGAAAACCCACCTAATGAGGATATTAAGCGTAAACGAATGTCCTTTGATTTAGATATAGAGTTGATGAAGGAACTGAAAATACAAGGTATTCGTGACGATGTGCCACTTTACGAGATGGTAGAGAATGCGATTCGTCATTACTTAGACGCAAAAAGACACTGACTACCTGTTAAAAATGGGTTTTTAGCGAACATATAAGTGTAGAAGCCATGCCTAACAGCAAGGCTTTTTTATTTGGCTGTGATTTCATTTTTTAAGAAGTAAGGGGTGACTAAATGGCACAGGAACGCCTACCATACCGTCAATATATTGATTACAGATACATTCGATTTATCAGATTGACCCGTAACAAGACACAAAAACAATTAGCGGATCTGATGGGGATTGAGAAGAGTACAGTATCAAAACTAGAAAACGGTCAACTAGAGTTCACTGAACACTATGAGAAGCGGTTACGTGAAGCTATCTTCCGTATGCGTATCTCAAATGCAGAACTCGTAAATGTAAGGGAATTAGTGATGACTAAACAGAACAAAACAAAGGGGAAGTGATTTAGATGGAATACAGTAAAGAGTTCGTTAATGCAATCGCCCACGGTGATAAAGAAGCAAGTGAACAGTTGAGTAAGCTACCACTTACAATGCGAATGGGAATTGCTATGGAAGTGGATCGTGTAAGGTCTGAGAAAGGTATCGTACCGCAAAATGCTGGGTTCTCGGTCTATGAAGAGAGATCAATGCAAGACCGAGATGAAGCGGTAGCGGAATCTATTCGTAAGTCGCTGGAACAGAAACGAAAGAACGAAGAGGA
>NZ_JACSKD010000015.1:0-15334 GCF_018617455.1 Exiguobacterium sp. s22 | reverse complement strand
AGGGGAAAAGACGTTTGGACCGGGCGATTCATCTCCCACCTACGCCGGGCTACGCCCCGAGACGCTTAGAGGAGGGAGAATTCTCGCCTACTTTTGTTAAAAAGCGCCCGACTGTTTCGTGTGGAAACGGTCGAGCGCTTTGTTCGTTTCACCTATAACAAAAATAATCATGGTTATGTTGAGTGAAAATGACTATGTTTAAGCATAAATGAACATGTTTAAACAAGATAAACATGTTCATTTTGTTCTGAGGTGACTATGTTTATCAAGAAAATGAGTATGAAATGAACGCATTAGACGGACAAGGGATTTCAAAATATAACTCGAATGTTGTAACAGATGACATGATTCGAGAGGTGACAAGATATGACCGTAACTACATTTGTAGGTTTCCTGATTTTTGGTCTCTTACTTTTAGGGTTGGGAATTCGCTCACAAAATCGAAGAAAATAAATTCAAGTGAATGACGAGTGGGGGGAGCTAGATGAATGAATGGGAAAAATGGATTCCGATAGAGTCTATTCCAGCACTTCTGCATAAAGAGTCCTTAATGGATGATGGTGATTCTTTGCGAATAATAGTAAGTGACGCAACCGAGGGACAGAAATATTCATTTCTGTTTGATGGTCTTTTGCTTTCTTATCGAAATTCGGATGAGGGTTCACGATTGAGGATGTTAGAGCATCTGCATCAGCATTATGCACATCTTGAGTACGGGAATTGGACGTTATTCAAAATGAAAAATTCTAGTTATCTGGAATGGTTTGCCCAAGAGTCTCTTGAACGATATGAGGGCATGGGTGAAGTGGAGCACTATGTTTTTCTCACATCAAATGATGTGATTGAGGTGCTAACGGCTGATCATCCGACTATAACAAAGATTGTTTAACGTAGAATTTATTCTCTGTTCAATTCTTTCATCATCTCTTCGAATGAGATTGCTTTCGATTCCTTTTGATGATGATACATCGTTTCGTGATATCGATTTAGGTCTCTTTCGTTTTGAATATGTTCAATCATCACATCGCGAATGAAGGTAGACAGGTGCAGCTGTTTCGCTTCTACATATTCCTTAATGACGCTCGCATCTTCTTCATTGAGATGGATATTTATTATTTCCATCACAGACACTCCCTTAATCTGATTATAACCGATTGTACACTGCATTCTGGACCACCTTATCCTCTCTTTTTTTGTACACTAGAACCAGGAGGCGAGAGAAGCATGTCAATCATTGAATTCAAAGATGTGAGTCATCAAGACATCCTGCACCATGTGTCCGGGACGTTTCGGGAAGGACGGATCACGACGTTCGTCGGACCGAGCGGTGCCGGCAAGACGACGTGTCTGAAGCATATCAACGGATTGCTGTCACCAGACTCAGGCACGATTTTGTTTAAAGGGGAAGACATCGCGGAGATGGACATCCTCGAACTTCGAAAGAAAATCGGGATGGCGTTCCAAAGTGCGCCGATGATTCAAGGGACCGTATACGACAATTTGAATCTCCCGAAAGCCATCTTCGACGAGACAATTGACCGCGATCGGGCTGCCGAATTGCTCCATCGCGTCGACTTGAGTGAGGCGCTCCTCGACCAACCCGTCAAATCACTATCGGGTGGGGAACGGAGTCGGGTCGCCATCGCCCGGACGCTCGTCAATAAACCGGACGTGCTCTTACTCGATGAGATCACGGCGAGCCTTGATTACCGGACGGTGAAAGAGATCGAGCGACTCATTCGAAAACTGCAACAATCATACGGTGTGACCGTCATTTGGATCACCCATGACCTCGACCAGGCACGGCGGGTGAGTGACGACATGTGGTTCTTGAAGGACGGGGAACTACTTGCATTTGGGGACGCATCGTTCATCGATGAGTCGGACAATCCCGTCATCCAACGATTCGTCAGGGGGGAAGATTGATGTCATATATTGAACTCGCGACGGCGCTTATCTTCGTCGTCATCCCGCTCGCTTTGACGCTCGTCCTACGACTTGGACTCGAGCGTGATATTATCATTGCGACCGTCCGCTCCATCATTCAACTGCTGATCATCGGCTATATCCTGACGTTTGTCTTTGAGAGCGACAGTCCGATCTTCATGCTGTTGATGATCCTACTCATGATTGTCGCAGCGACACAAAACATCCGACGGAAAGGGGACGGCATTCCAGGCATCATGTGGATTATCGTCTTGACGCTCGTGACGATCGAAGCGCTGACGATGGGACTCCTGCTCGGGCTCGGTATCATCCCATTCGAGCCAGAAAAGGTCATTCCGATCAGCGGGATGGTCATCGGGAACAGCATGGTGTTGTCACTCCTGTTCTTGAATAAGTTCAAGGACGAGGTCGAGCGGAGTGATGACGTCATCGAACTCATTCTCTCACTCGGCGGGACACCGAAAGTGGCCATCGACCGCAGTTTGAAGAATGCGATTCGCACGAGCATGATCCCGACCGTCGAGGCCCAAAAGACGATGGGACTCGTCCAGCTACCGGGGATGATGAGCGGTCTCATCATCGGGGGAGCCGACCCGATGGAAGCGGTCCTGTATCAACTCTTGATCCTGTTCTTGATTTTGACGACCGCCTCGATCTCGGCGACGCTCGTCGGCTATCTGGCGTACCCACGTCTGTTCAACGAGAAGATGCAGTATATCGGATTGACTTATCGGAAGGAGAAATGAAACATGATCACAGGGATTCATCATGTGCAGATCACGATTCCAACTGGAGCGGAACGAGTGGCGAAGGCGTTCTATTGTGACTTTCTTGGTCTACGTGAAATTGAGAAGCCGGATTCATTGTAGGGACGAGGTGGATTTTGGCTTCAGGTCGGCGACCGTTCCGTTCATGTCGGGGCAGAGGACGATGTGGAACGACAGAAGACGAAAGCGCATATCGCATATGCGGTGACGGATGTAGATCATTGGAAGGAAGCGCTTCGAGAGAACGAGATCACCTACTCCGAAGGCATCCCGATTCCAGGGTTCAATCGATTCGAGTTTCGAGACCCGTTCGGCAATCGGGTCGAGATGATTCAAGCACTTTGACGAAAGGGAGCATCCATTGCGGATGCTCCCTTTGTCGTTCTTCAAGAAATACCGAACAGGCGAGTCACGTGCTCCCATTCGGACGGATAGGCGTTGCTGCCATGATGCTCGTGAATGAGTGTCCCGTTCGTGTATACGCTGAGGCTCCACTGCGTACCATCTAGCGTGCGAACCCCTTCAAGTTCTTCGAAAACGGTTGGCCACCAATTCGTTCCAAGCAGATGAAACGCGACACGCATCTGTTTCGCTTCCTCGCCCTCATAGTATTCGAATTCAAAGGGCTCGGTGATGGATCGATCGGACCACTCGATGTGACGAAGGACGGTGCCCCTCTCAAAAAAGGTGATCGTACTCACATCATACGTGCCGAACCCACCGACGCGGAAGATGACCTCGACCATCGATTCTTGAGGACGACCAATCGCCTGAAGGACGCGCTTTTGGAGTGGGTGTTCGACGAAAGAAGGCGGGATATGATAAAGGGCGCGAAACGTTTTGTCTTTCATGAAACTTCAACCTTTCTCGGGCATAAGATCCCCCGAGTATAGCGGAATCTTCCGGACGAGGGAGACAAAATAAAGTGCAAGGTACGAAAAAAGCACCTCTTGAAGAGATGCTTCAAGATTAATACACTTCGTACGTCTGTCCAGTCTGCGCGCCTTCGACGCTCTTCACGTAGGCGAGGGCGACCCGTTCACCCGGTACCGCCTCGTAACCACGGAAATAAGGACCATACGCATCGAGTGCTTCGACGAGGACGTTCGGACTGACGTTGTTGATGCGGATGCCCCGTGGCATCTCGATTGCCGCGCCGGTCACGAATCCTTTGATGGCACCGTTCGCGAGTGCCGCCGATGCGCCTTCTTTGATGGGGTCGTCCATCAAGATTCCGCTCGTCAGTGTAAAGCTACCACCATCGTTCACATGATTGAGCCCGAGAAGGACGAGGTTGACTTGTCCCTTGATTTTGCTGTCGATACTCTTCTGATTATCTGCCGGCGTCATCTCGGAAAGCGGACCGAAATGCGTGCTGCCCGCCGTACTGATGACCGCGTCAACCCGACCGACCGTTTTATACATGTGGCGGATGCTGTCTTCAGAAGTGAGATCGACTTGCACGTCCGCCCCGTTTCGCCCAGCCCAGATGATTGTATGTGTTTTCTCCAACTCTTTTGCGACGGCCTGACCTACCGTGCCGCTTGCCCCGATGAGTAAAATTTTCATGTGAAAATTGCCCCTTTCGTCACGCTTAGATTCCACTTCAGAGTAGCGGATGACGAGGATGTTCGGCAATCAAGTTGCCTCCGGTGGGACGACCGTGCCTTGATGGAATCGCATCTTCCAACGTCCGTCCACGAATACCCAAATCGAACTACGGCGTGTCACACGATTTAGTTTCGGTTGAACGAGACGATACGTCACCAAGACGTGACCTTCCGTCAACGGATGCAGCGTGAATTCGGATAACATCGCTTCAATCGGGTCGAGCTGGAGTGTCGTCTGATCCCAATCTTGATACAGCAACCGCCCCGAGCTACCGATTTCAAAGAAGTCGTCGGTCAACAGTTCACGCAATCGCTCCGTCGACTGCCTGACTTCCGTCGTCAATAACGCTTCTTCTAGTGTTTGAAGATGATCTGCCAACTCGTTCATGTCACGACTTCCTCTCTTCGTTGATTCATGACAATGACGCCGAGAACGATCAACAAGAGACCGATTCCGTTTAATGCCGAAAGAACTTCCCCGTACACGAATACCCCGATGAGTCCTGTCGCCACGGTCCCAAGTCCAGCCCAGATGCTATAGGCGATACTGAGCGGGATTGTCTTCAACACGATGCCCATAAGGGTGAACGAAGCGGCGAAACTGACCAAGAGGATGACACTCGGCACATGGTTTGTGAATCCGTCCGACAGCTTCAGCATCGACGTCCCGAGCACCTCAAATCCGATAGAAAAGAACAGTAAAAGATAGGCTTTCATTCCGATTCACCTCACACTTTCATCAAGACGAGCCCGATGATGACGAGCCCGATCCCCGCAATTTTTTGACGACTGATTTGTTCTCGGAAGACGACGAAACCAATCACCGCCGTGAGTGCCGTCCCGACCCCGCTCCAAAACGCATACGCGAAGCTGAGCGGAATGGTAAAGAGGGCGAGCGATAAGAGATAAAACGCCGTCCCATATCCAAAGGCGACCCCGAGAATCGGGAGTCGGCTCGTCGAGGTGGCGTTCACTTTCAACATGCTCGACCCGAACAGTTCCGAGGCGATGGCCCCGATCAAATAGATGAATCCCATATCACAAACCTCCTTGAACCAACTCGTCACATGCCTCCCGAATGAGTGTTGCCGCACGGTCCTTGAACGACTCACTGTACCCATACAAGACAGCGAACCAAAAGCCGTCACAGAGAAGGCGAAGTTTCAAAATCGCATCCTGGTCCGGTCCGTCGGCAGCGAATCGCTCGTTCCAACCGGTCGACACGTCACTCCAAATCGACTCACTCGTCGCATCTTCTTGTGAGGAGATGAAGACGGCGATAAGGTCTGTGTCTCCATGATCGACATCCTCCAACGTGGCGAGGGCATAGGCGCGAGTGAACGAATATGGACCGTCCGATAGATGATTGGTGATTCGCTTCTCGAACGTCTCGATGGCGAGCTCGTTCATCTGGCGCAACAAGTTGGCCTTGCTGTCGAAATGATAGAGGACCCCTGCTTTTGTGATGCCCGCTTTCGTCGCCAACCGTTCGAGTGACAACTGACTGATCCCGTCCTCTCGAATCATCTGGGCGGCTGTTTGTAGCAACAATTGTTTTTTATTCATGATGAAACACCTCACTTTACTATACTGACCGTTCAGTAAAGTCATCCTATCAAATATTGATTCAGGTTGTCTAGCGAAATGACTGATGGAATAATGTGGGAAAGGAGGTGTCGTGATGGGTTCGCATTTGATGCATCTCGTCATCGCGAACGAGATGTTGCCAGCATTGTCAGAGGTGGATGAGGTCGCATTTATGCTCGGAAGTCTTGCGCCGGACGCAACGATGGAGAAGGGGGACTCGCATTACTATGCGGGGAGACATGATGATTTGTCACGTCGTCTCGATCTCGAACAGTACTGGCGGGATAGTGAGGATGAGGAGATGTCATTTCGACTCGGTTACTACGCCCATCTCGTCGCGGATGAGATCTGGTTGCAAGGGTTTTATAAAGGTTGGTTGAAAGAGCTCATCACCCAGGACCCGTCAAAACAGGCGGCCTATTATGCGGACTTTGATGCGTATAATGCTCGCCTGTCGAAACGACTAGGGGAATTCAATTTTGAACGTTTGAAAGGGAATCCGAAGCTTGTTGAACTGGTCGAAAAAGTCGAGCGGGACGCGGCGATGACAGAAGAGGGGACGTATACGATGTTCCTCCCGCACCAGTTCGATGGCTATGTCGATACGTGTGTCCGCCGCTGCCTGGAGATGGTCAAACGGAAGCGGGCGATGCTCGTATGAACAAGCGATTTGCACCGCTATACGCGACGCTCGGACTCTTCCTCTTGACGGTCATCACTTTCTTCACGCTGAACGGACGGGTGTTTCCGAACCTTGAGTTGATGACGGTCATCTGGGTGTATCTCGCGATTGACATCGCCTTGTTCGCCACGTTGATTTGGGGTCTGTTCACGAAGGATCAGATCATAAAAATCTACACGCTGCTTGCGACGATTGGATTGATGATTCCATTGTCGATTTGGATTTTCTTATTGCTGTTGGCGAATGGGATCTCGGAGGCGTGAGTGAAGTGGAACTGCCTAAACCAACTCCATTTTTGATGCGCCGCGTGCCGTTTTTCTTTTTGTATGCCCTTTGCGGTCCGCTCGCGCTTCTTATCTTGATCATTTACTGGCGAGACACGCCGACTGACGATCGAGGACCGTATTTGTTTTTCTCGGTCGTGTTTTCGTTGTTCTTCATCAGGAAACTCATACCGGACGGATTGTTGAGTATCGTGATTTTTTCAGCGACGTATACGTTCGTCTTATTCGTCACGTACATCATTCTCAATCGAAAACGAAATCGTGATGACAATGAGTAACTTTGAAAGTGGACCTCCACTTTCTTTTTTTGTGCGTGCATCTATGGAAAGAAAAATTTTCCTATCCGAATCTTGTCAAATTGGCATTGCGCATCCACATTTTGTTTGCTATGCTACTTGATGAAAACGACAATGATAATCATTATCAATGAGAATGAGTACGTGAGAATAGACATACATAACCAACGCGACTCGTTCCAGATATGAAAATCATTGAACTTTACATACAGAGGAGATGGATGAAGTGGGGAAATTCAAGATTTCACTCATGTTGACGTTGCTCGTCTTCGTACTCGCCGCATGTGGCGGAACGAGTGAGACGAAGAAAGAAGAAAACGTCGACGGCGCAACAAAGACAGAGACGGTCGAAATTACAGACGCACATGGCACAATCGAGGTACCAGTCAACCCGGAGAAGGTCGTCGCCCTGGATAACCGGACGTTTGAAACATTGGCAGCATGGGACATCGACTTGGTGGCGGCACCGATCGGACTCCTTCCAGCAGAGTCGCCATATGCATCAGATAAAGACATCGCGGACGTCGGCATGCACTTCGAGCCGAACTTAGAGGCGATTGCAGGAGTTGACCCGGACGTCGTCATCGTCGGTCAACGTTTCGCGGATTACTACGAGGACATCAAAAAGTTGGTACCGGAAGCAGCGGTCATCGACTTGAACATCGAGATCCCAGAAGATTCAGGCACACCGGGTGAGATTTTAGTCAAAGGATTGGCAGACACGACACTCACACTCGGAAAAATCTTTGACAAAAACACAGAAGCCGAAGCCATCGTCGCGGACCTCGACAAGTCGATCGAAGAAGCGAAAGCGGCATACAACGGAAAAGACACAATCATGTCGGTCATCGTATCGGGCGGAGACATCGGGTTCTCAGCACCGGTAACGGGTCGCGTGTTCGGACCGATGTACGACATCTTCGGATGGGTCCCAGCCCTTGAAGTCGAGAAGACGACAGGTGACCATGAAGGTGACGAAGTATCCGTCGAAGCCATCGCGGAAAGCAACCCAGACTGGTTGTTCGTTCTCGACCGTGACGCACCACTCGGTGACGCAGAAGGCGCAGTACCAGCAGAAGACGTAATCGACAACGCACCGGCGCTTCAAAAGACGACGGCTGTGACGAAAGAGCAAATTGTCTATGCCCCGAAAGACACGTACTTGAACGAATCGATTCAAACTTACTCGGAATTCTTTAACAGTGTCACGGAAGCGCTTGCGAAGTAAGGTTCCGTCATGCAAAAACCATTGACAGCCAGGGTTGAGACGATGTCTCAGCCCTCCTTTTCTAGATTGTGGACGAAGTCGTTCGTGTTCACCGTGATCATCGTCCTCGGTTTGGCGGTGCTGTCGCTCTTTACCGGGGTGTATGATCTGTCACGGACAGACGGCTTCGATATGTTTTGGATCACCCGAGTCCCAAGGACGGTCGCCCTCATGCTGACGGGTGCGGCAATGGCGATGGCGGGGCTCGTCATGCAGCTCATCACACAAAACCGACTCGTCGAACCGACGACGACGGGGACGCTCGAATGGGCGGGACTCGGACTGCTCACCGTTTACTTACTCGTACCGGCACCGAGCCTCATGATGCGGATGACCGGGGCGATCGTCTTCTCGTTCATCGGGACGATGGTCTTCTTCTGGTTCTTACGTTCGGTCAAACTCCGTTCATCACTCATCGTGCCAATCATCGGGCTCATGTTAGGGGCGGTCATCTCCGCCATCTCGACGTTCCTCGGTCTGTTCTTCCGGGCAAGTCAGGCGATCGAGGGCTGGTTCGTCGGTTCGTTCGCCTCGGTGCAAATCGGGCGCTACGAATATCTATGGGTCATCATCGTCGTGACGGTGCTCATCTTCTTACTGGCGAATCGCTTGACGCTCGCGGGACTAGGGGAAGACATCGCGACGAGTCTCGGCGTGAACTATAACCAGCTCATGATGATGGCGACGGGGCTGATCGCCTTATCGGTCGGGGTCGTGGCGACGGTCATCGGGAATTTGCCGTTCCTTGGACTCATCGTCCCGAACCTCGTCTCGAGGTTCCGTGGGGATGATTTGCGCAGCAACCTGCCATGGGTCTGTCTAGTCGGGATGGGTGCGATTCTCGTCAGTGACTTGATCTCACGGACGATCATCATGCCGTTCGAGCTCCCGGTCTCCCTGATTCTCGGCACGGTCGGGGCAGTCGTCTTCATCATGATCTTGATGCGACAACGGAAGAAGGGAGGGGTTCGATGAGTACGGTCATGGAACGAGACGGTGTCGACGTCTCGATCGGGGAATTGAGAGAAGAACGTCACGCCTCGGCATTTCAATCGAAACGGGCGAGCAGACGCTACTGGCTCTTTTTAAGTGCCTTCATTCTCGGCGGACTGTTGTGCGCGCTCGGGCTTCTCCTTTATAACAATCCGGTCCCGATGGACTCTCCGTCATTCGTGCCGGTCGTGGAACGGCGAATCGTCGCCATCGTCACGATGCTGATTGCGGCACTCTGTCAAAGTCTTGCGACGGTCGCATTCCACTCCGTAACGAACAACCGCATCATCACACCATCGCTCCTTGGATTCGACGCGCTCTATTCGACGATTCAGACGAGCATGGTGTTCTTCTTCGGAGCAGGGGCGTTGATCGGCTTCTCGGGGACGAGCGCCTTCTTGACACAGGTCGGGCTCATGGTGATGATGTGTCTCCTCCTTTACGGATGGCTCTTGTCAGGGAAATACGCCAACCTGCAGCTCATGCTGCTCATCGGGATCATCATCGGGACGGGTCTCAACTCGGTGTCATCGTTCATGCGTCGTATGCTCGCCCCGTCCGAGTTCGATATCCTGCAGGCACGACTGTTCGGTTCGGTGACGAATGCCGACGTGGCGTACTTTCCCATCGTCATCCCCATCGTCGTCATCGCCGGGACACTCTTGTTCCTGTTCTCGAATCGCTTGAATATCGTCGCGCTCGGCAAGGACGTCGCGACGACGTTTGGGGTGAACCATCGGAGGAGCGTCATCTACACGCTCGTCCTGATCTCACTCCTCATGTCCGTCTCGACGGCGCTCATCGGACCGCTCACGTTCTTCGGATTTCTAGTCGCGACGCTCAGCTATCAGGTCGCCTCGACGTACGACCATAAGTACGTCTTTCCGATGGCGTTCGCCCTAGGGTTCTTCGTCCTGACGAGCGCATATTTCTTTATGTATCACATATTCCAGACGCCAAGTGTCGTCTCCGTCATCATCGAACTGTTCGGCGGACTCATCTTCTTGGCCGTTATTCTAAGGAAGAGGTCGCTATGATTCAAATCGAACAAGTCAAAAAATCGTATACAGACAACGTCCACATCGGACCGCTCACGCTCGACATCCCGAAAGCCGGGTTCACTTCATTGATTGGACCCAACGGAGCGGGCAAATCGACGACGCTCATGATGATCGGACGGTTGCTCAACTTAGACGAGGGACAGATCCAAGTCGCCGGCATGGACGTGTCGAGCACGAAATCGAAAGACTTGGCGAAAATCATCACCATCCTGCGCCAAGAGAACCATTTCGTGACAAGGCTCACGGTCCGACAACTCGCCGGATTCGGACGTTTCCCGTACTCGAAAGGGCGCCTCACGAAAGAGGACGAGTCGATTATCTCGAAATATATCGACTTCCTCGATTTGACCGAGCTCGAGAATCGCTATCTCGATGAACTGTCAGGTGGGCAGCGTCAACGCGCCTATGTGGCGATGGTACTCTGTCAGGAAACGGAATACGTCCTCCTCGATGAGCCGCTCAACAACTTAGACATCGCTCGTTCCGTACAGATGATGGAGTATTTGCGCCACGTCGCTGACGAGTTCGGACGGACGATTGTCACGGTGCTCCACGACATCAACTTCGCGGCGAAATATTCGGACCGCATCTGTGCAATGAAAGACGGACAGATCGCTGCGTTCGGAACGGTCGATGAGATCATGGACGCAAAGATTTTATCTGATATTTTTGAGACGAAACTGGAAATCATCGAAGGGCCGTATGGGCCGATTGCGGTGTACTAACGAAAGGGAGGATTCACATGAAAATTGACTGGACACCAATCACCAAAGTCGTGGCCGAGGCACCGGATACATACACGTTCCATCTCGCCTTGCCACCTGAGTTCACGTGGCAAGAAGGGGCGCACACGCATCTCGCGCTCGAAGGGTTCAACGCCGGGGACAAGCCGGACCGAAGTCTCGTCCGCCATATGTCGATCTCGACATTGCCGCACGAAGGGGCAATCGGGATCACGACCCGCATCAAATCTGAATGCTCGACGTTCAAATCGATCCTTCGCGACATGGTACCGGGGGACAAGGTCGCCTTGTTCAAGACACATTCGAACGTCCCGCTCGAACGGAGAGGGAAGAACGTCTATCTCTTATCGGCAGGTGTCGGACTCGCGACATTCCGTCCGATCGTCCTCGAGTACTTGGCGAACGGGGAAGGTGTCCCGCACCTTCATTCGTTGAACGTCGATTCGTCGAAGGCGTATCTGTTCGGTGATGTCTTTGAATCGAACGAGCACTTCACGTCAGAGTTCGTCCCGAGTCGGAAAGACTACTACGAGCGCGTGGAGAGGATGACATCCGACAAGGACGCCTTGTTCTATATCGTCGGTAGTGACGAGCTGTTGCGCGAAACAATCCACGTGCTCCGGACAAACGGAGTGGCATGTGACAACATCAAGATCGACAAGCATGATTTTCAGCGGGAAGACTTTTTAAAATAATGATTAAACCGGGGAATCTGTCCTCGGTTTTTTTTTCGTCTACCTTTATACTTTAATCAAGAGATTATAGAGGGGGACTTATGGTGGAAATAATATTTATAGTGCTTGTTGTCCTGTTTATAACTGTGATTGGTCTTGTGTGGATGAATAAACGTAAATATTCGGACGTAAGTGTAGCAACTTCACTTATGGGAGCGGGACAAAATGAAGACGATCAGATGATGCATCTAGTACAAGATGAAGATTCTGTCTCTGTGATGCCGGTTGATATTAAGAATACTGAAGCGTTAGAACCAGTTGATTTAGGTTTAGATTGGACAATTTCATTAAGAGAAATTATCAAGTCGGCCGGAGTATCAGCTGCAGTGCAAATGATCAATCGTAAACAAGTATTTGAACTAGTGTTTTCACCAGAAACGGAAGCTGCCATCAAAAAAGGAATATATGAAGTTAGTAAATCTAAGGACGAAGGATATTATCGTGCTTTTATAAAGAGTGGTAAATCTATTAAAGAGCATGCAAATCTTAAAAAGATTAACCCTTTGCAAATGCGAATGTTATTACTGAGTGTAGCAACAACTGTAGTTGCACAAGAGCACCTAAAAGAAATTAAGAAGTCGTTAGACAAAATCCAAACAACATTAGATAATCTCGTTGCTATGAAGTTGAATGACTATCATGGACAAGTGAAGAGCTCATTTAATTATCTTGATCGTGTTCATGCTTTTATCAAAGAGGACTCAATTGACCATAAAGTAGTTCAGCAACTGGAGTATAATTATAAAGTCGATATCGATGCACTTTATGCTCTTTTAAAAGATATTGAAATGCCTATAAATACGTTGAAAGAACTCAAAAAACGCACACTTGTATTTAAAGAAGCAGACAAACTGAATGCTCTAAAAAAAGTGATAAAGGAATTCCAGGAATATGAGGAATTGATTTACATGTTCCTTTTAAATTCTCAAGGTGCAATACATGCTATGCGTATGTTAGGAGATCCAGAGCCTACTATCATACAGGCTACCAACCACTTAAATAAAATGAGTCAAGAATTTGAAGAAAAGAGATCTGATTTTCATTCGTCCCTTGAAAATTATGAAAAAGAGTTTAAAGTACGCTGGGCCCTAGAAAAACGGGAACGAAATCAAATTCAGCTCATTTCAGAAGAACGGACTCAAGCGACCCAATTATCGATGTCTCGCCCGATTACAATGAATTTTAAGGCAGAAGTCGAACGACAAAAGATTTTTATTGTTGCTGACGGGGAAGAAATGAAAGTATTAGTACAACCAGACAGATGACACTCAAACCGGGGACACGTGCCCCGGTTTTTTCGTGCACAGTTGGACGAAGCGCTCGAAGATGCTACGTCCGTCCGGGGTCCCGATCGACTCGGGGTGGAACTGGACGCCGTACGTCGGATGCGTCGGGTGTTCGAGTGCCATGATGACACCGTCTGTCGTCTCGGCCGTGACCGTCAGTTCGGTCTCTTGTACGACGAGCGAGTGATAGCGCATGACGTCCATCGACAAGCCTTCGAATAAGACACTCGGTGATGTATTAATCCGTGAGACTTTCCCATGCATCACCTCGTTCGCCCGACCGACGACCCCGCCGAACGCCTCGGCGATAACCTGATGGCCGAGACAGACCCCGAGAATCGGGATGTAACCGGACAATTGTCGCACGACCGCGAGCGAGACACCGGCGTCTTGTGGACCACCGGGACCAGGAGAAAGGATGATGCCACTCGGGTTCATGCGACGGATTTCTTCTATAGTATGTTCATCGTTCCGGATGACGCAGACGTCACTGAAGCGGGCGACGTCTTGATAGACGTTATATGTGAACGAATCGTAGTTATCGATGAGGAGAATCATGCGAACACCTCCAAAAGGGATTTGGCTTTATGCAGCGTTTCTTCATATTCCGATACCGGGTCGGAGTCATAGACGATGCCGGCGCCGGCTTGGACATGGGCCGTGTCACCTTGGACGACCATCGTCCGGATGGCGAGGGCGAAGTCGAATCCGCCCCGAACGTCGAGATAACCGACCGCCCCGGCATAGACTTCCCGTTTCACCGTCTCGAGCTCATCGATCAACTGCATCGCCCGAATCTTTGGTGCCCCGGAGACGGTACCGGCCGGAAGACAGGCACGGAGCGCATCAATTGAGGTCACATCGTCACGTAAATCCCCTTCGACTTCCGAGACGAGATGCATCACGTTTTTGAACCGCTCGAGCTCGATGTGTTTCGGGATGGTGACCGTGCCGACTTTCGCGACCCGCCCGATATCGTTCCGTCCGAGGTCGAGGAGCATCCGATGCTCGGCGAGTTCTTTCTCGTCTTGAAGGAGTGATTCCGCGTGACGCATGTCTTCCTCGACGGTTTTTCCACGAGGGCGCGTCCCGGCGATCGGGTTCGTCGTCACTTTGCCGTTCTCGACCCGGACGAGACTTTCAGGGGAAGCACCGAGGACGATCGCTTCCCCGAGGTCGATGTAAAACAAGTACGGGCTCGGATTTTGTTTCCGCAGCGTCCGGTAAAAGTGGAACGGATCCCCGGTGAACGTCGCGTCGATTCGTTGTGACAAGACGAGTTGGAACACCTCACCCGCAAGGATCGCCTCTTTCGCCTGGAGCACACGGTCGATGAATTCATCTTTCGGCGTCAAAATCTGCTCGCTCGTCCGGACGACCGGTTCGAGGGCGTGCGTCATTGGTGTCTCGAGCTGTTCGCGGATGGACTCGAGTCGCGTGGTCGCATCCGTCTCACTCGTATCGATCAGGATGACCTGTTCCTCGAGGTGGTCGTATAAGACGACCGTCTCATAGCGCTGGAAGAGGGCGTCGGGCAAATCACGCGTCACGGTCGGCGTGTTCGGGATCGGTTCATATACCCGAAGCAAGTCGTAGCCGATATAGCCGACGGCACCGCCGATGAACGGGTACGGGGCAGTGAAGTCGTCACGGGTGATGCGTTTTGACAGGGCATGGAGCGGGTCGTCCGCATAGATCGTTCCCGTTGCATCCGTCACGTTGTTCCCATCGACCCGGATCGTCTCGACCGGGTTCGCCGCGATGATGGAGTAGCGGCCGTGTTTGCCTTCCGCGCGACTCTCGAGTAATACCTTTCGTTCACCTTGCAGTCGGTGGAAGATTGCCACCGGTGTGAGTTCGTCACCATTGATGATCCGTTGTTGCATTGAAAAAACCTCCTTATAATGGATAGTAGAAAGGGGATATGCCGATGTCAGTCTTACAGAATTTCCGAGCGGGAAAGCCCACTCCTTTAGGGGTGGGATGAGAGCTCGGCAGGATGCGGAGTGTCAGTAAAGAATCCGAAGGTTTTGGCGCTTTAAGTATCTGGAAATCTTCTTGTCGCAGTTTGTTGGTT
>NZ_JACSKD010000014.1:12524-18338 GCF_018617455.1 Exiguobacterium sp. s22 | reverse complement strand
CGTCCTGAGCCAGGATCAAACTCTCCAAAGAATTTGATATAGCTCTTAAATTGACGAAGCTTGCGCTTCATTCAAAAATTGTAAAACTTATTTTTGCCTCATCGTTCAGTTTTCAAAGTTCGTCTGCCGCTCTTGGCGACTTAAATATCTTACCAAGTGGAGAATAAAATGTCAACCACTTTTTAAAAATATTTTTTATTTCTTCGTCGCTTATCTCGGCGACATCTATTAATATATCAGTAAAACTTTAACCGTGCAACTCTTTTTCAAAAAAAGATTTAAAAAATATATAAATCCATTATTTATTCTGCTTATCTGATTTTTCCCTTCATTATATAGAGCTGAAAATAAAATAAGGCGAGCCAGAGGCATCGCCTTATGAGCGGAGAGATGATAACGACACATTTCGCTTCTTCGCTTCTTTTAAATAAAAGAAATAGAGAGCTTCCGCTTGTTTGACCTGAGCAGCCAACTCTCCCGTATCTTCAATGCTCACTTCAAGCATTCGACGTTTTGATTCAAACTTAGCTTTCGCTTCTAATAACTCAGTAAGTAGTCGTTGATCAAAATCATCCCTTAACGACTTACGAAACCATTTCATAACTCTCTTCTACCTTCCATCGCTCGAGACAACGTCACTTCATCTGCATACTCCAAATCTCCACCGACTGGTAGACCGTGGGCGAGACGCGTCACACGAATCCCCGTAGGCTTGAGTAATCTCGATAAATACATCGAAGTCGCTTCTCCTTCAATGTTCGGATTGGTCGCTAAAATCACTTCTTGAATCGACTCATTCTCTTGCAAGCGCGTCAGCAAACTTGAAACGTTAATATCCTCTGGACCGATCCCTTCCATTGGACTAATGGCTCCATGGAGAACGTGGTACTTCCCTCTATACTCTCTCATCTTCTCCATAGCAATCACATCTCTCGAGTCTTGAACCACACAAACCACTGTCTCGTCCCGATGCGAGTCTTTGCAGATTGCGCACGGATCCACGTCTGTAATATGTCCACAGACGGTACAGTATTTTATGTCACGTTTCGCACTGACGAGAGACTTCGCAAACGTTAATACATCATCTTCTTCCATATCTAAGACATGGAATGCCAAGCGCACCGCAGTTTTCGGGCCAATCCCAGGTAACTTCGTAAAACTCTCAATCAATCGTCCAATGGCTTCAGGGTATTGCAACTCGCATCGATCCTTTCTTCACTTAAAAGCCTGGGAGGTTCATCCCTTGTGTGAAACGTCCCATCTTATCATTCACAAGCTGATCCGCTTGTTTCATCGCATCATTGATTGCTGCTAAAACGAGATCTTGTAACATATCCACATCGTCTGGGTCGACAACATCTTCAGCAATAATAACGTCTAAGACTTCTTTATGACCGCTGACGACAACTTTCACCATGCCGCCTCCTGCAGTTCCTTCTACCGATAAATCTTTCAATTCTTCTTGAGCTTTCGCCATGTCTTTTTGCATCTTTTGCATCTGCTTCATCATATTGTTCATGTTTCCCATTCCACGCATTCAGAGCGCCTCCCTTATGTTTCTTCGATTTCAACAACATCGCCAAATCGTTCCATCGCCTGCGCGACAAGCGGATCCTCGGTTTCCGGTTCTTCGACTCGTTCCGTTCGTTCTGCTTGTTTCTGAAGGATAAACTCATTCTTCAGTTCATTCCAATCTGTCTCAAGCACCGCCATGATTTCGCGACGAATTCCCGTCACTTCGAATAACGCCTGTTCAATCACATCACGGGTACGACCATTCGAACTCACTTGTTCATAGTGCCATGTCATTCCATCTTTAAATTGTACCAGTAAGGTGTCACTTGCACAAAGGACAGCTTCACTTTCATAGAAGAGCGCGAATATCGGACCGTCTTGTATCCGAATATTCGTCATGATGTCTCCCCAGCTATCGCGAATCGCATTCAAATGTTGGCGTTCAGCACGTTGCAAAAGTTGACGAATTCGCTCTTTCGGCACACGGATTTGCGTCCGCTTTGGGGCAGGCTTCGGTTTTTCTACTTCCCCACCTGTCACAGCAACACCATTCTTCTTCACTTCACTTAATTCACGACTCAGTTCGCGTACTTGATCTTGTAGTTGTACCATTTGCTCACTAATCGTCCGACCTTGTTCTGCGATCCGGATGAACGTCAATTCGACCAGCACTTTAGGATGGTTAGACAACCTCATCTGTTGCTGACAATCGTTCAGCTCTTCAATCACTTGGAACAATTCGTCCGTCGAAGTCGCTTCGACAAACTGACGAAATTCATCCGTCGGTCGAGCACGCTCTAATAGGTCGGCAGCTTGTGGAGAAGCTTTTAAAAGCAATGCGTCCCGATGGACGAACACTAAATCTTCAATGAAACGTTTCAAGTCTTTTCCTTCACGTAACATCAATTCAAGCGTACTCAAAATAGCATTTAATTCTTTCCGCTGGAGACCATACGCCATATCAAGCAATGTTTCATCCGTCACGGCACCCGTGACTTCTAACACCGCGTCTTCCGTCAACCGTCCATCACTGAATGCGAGCGCCTGATCGAGTAAGCTAAGGGCATCTCGCATCCCACCATCGGCAGCACGTGCGATTAGTTTCAACGCTTCCGGGTCGTAGTCATGGTCTTGATCGTTCAAAATATAGGCCATCCGCGTTTGCAATTGACTCACTTCATGTCGTTTGACATCAAATCGCTGACAGCGAGAAATAATGGTTGCCGGAATTTTATGTGGCTCTGTCGTGGCTAATATGAAGATCGCATGTGCCGGCGGTTCTTCAAGCGTCTTTAACAACGCGTTGAATGCACCAGTCGATAACATATGCACTTCATCAATGATGTATACTTTGTAACGTCCTTGGGACGGCGGATATTTGACTTTATCTCGAATCTCCCGAATTTCATCAACTCCGTTATTCGATGCGGCATCGATTTCAAACACGTCGGGACTTGTCCCTTCCGTGATAGCGATACACGTCGGACAGGTGTTACATGGTTCACGTGTCGGCGCACTTTCGCAGTTGATCGCCTTAGCGATAATCTTTGCTAAACTCGTCTTCCCCGTTCCACGCGGACCAGAAAACAAATACGCATGCGACATCCGCTCCTCTAACAGAGCGTTTTGAATCGTACGTGTGATATGGACTTGACCGACGACCTCCTGAAACGACTGAGGTCTATATACACGATATAACGCTTGATACGCCATGAGTTCGCCTCCTTCCTTATTTGTTCTTCTCTATCTCATCATACAAAAAAATCTACAGCCCTGGGGCCATAGATTGAAGTTATAAAATAAATCTGCCGCGCACCGATTTCTGAAAGTACGTCAACATGCGTTACTCATGCAGTTTGCTCAGCCCAAGCACCCCTGCGGCACACGGTACGTCACCACTTAAGGCTGCTTCCTTCCGGACCTGACCTGGTTCATGGGTGACCGTTGCGCAGGACTCAGACGTCAACGCCACTTACATAAGGCAGACCACACCAGCGCACTCCCTCGAATCGGGATTCAGTCTCGCTACAGCGGATTGCGAGTGACAGGGCACCGCTACCTCCCCACCTAGCACGGCAAATGGGTAAATGAAATTAAGCACTATCTCGAGTGCTATTACATTATACTGTTTAATCGATTGGGTTGCAACCTCTCTGATTGAGTCGTTCTTGTTTCTTCCTCTCTCGAAGCGTCCGGAAGAAATCTGTGAGGAGTTGCCCACATTCTTCTGCTAAAACATTTTCCGTCACTTCTGCTTGGTGATTGAACCGATCATCCTGCACCAAATTCATTAACGTCCCGCAACATCCACCTTTCGGATCATGGGCACCAAAAATGACACGCTTCACGCGAGATAACACAATCGCACCCGCACACATCGGACACGGTTCAAGGGTAACGTATAGCTCGCAGTCTTCTAATCGCCAATTCTCTAATGTCTCATTGGCCGTTTCGATCGCAATCATCTCGGCGTGCGCCGCTGCCAATCGATCTGTCTCACGACGATTGTGCCCAGTCGCAATCACTTGGTCTCCTTTTACAATCACACAGCCGATCGGCACCTCCCCGATGGCTTCTGCTTTCTTTGCTTCTTCGATGGCTAACTGCATAAATCGTTCATCGCGTTCCATCCATTCACCTCATTTCCTATTTGAAACTATGAAAAAAAATGAAAATCAAATCCCTCGTCATATCACTCGTATTGTATGCTAGAATGGAACTTGCACTTTGGATAATGGAGGATGACATCATATGTTTATAACGGTAGAAGGACCGATTGGTGTCGGGAAAACATCACTCGCCCATATCATCAGTCAGCATTTCTCAATGCAGATGCTGAATGAAATTGTAGAAGAGAACCCATTTCTCGGCAAGTTTTATGAAGATATCGAAGAATGGAGTTTCCAAACGGAAATGTTCTTCTTGTGCAATCGATTCAAGCAACTAGATGATATTCATCAACACCACTTGAGTCAGCAACAATCCGTCGTTTCGGACTATCATATTTTCAAAAACTTGATTTTTGCTCATCGCTCGCTGAAACCAGCACATTTGAACAAGTACGAGCAGATTTATAAGATTTTGACACATGATATGCCGAAACCTGATGTCGTCATTTACTTACACGCCAGCATTGAGACCTTAATGAAACGAGTCGCCTTGCGTGGACGTGAAGTCGAAGAGAATATGTCTCGTGATTACCTCGAACAACTTGCTCACGATTATGAAACATTTGTTGAATCGTATCGCGCGGCCCATCCAGAAGTGAAGATCCTCTCGTTCAGCGGGGATGAACTCGACTTTGTACAGAATCCGGACGACTTGACTCATGTCCTGAAAACGATTGAGCGTGAATTAGAATTAACTAAAGGAGCCCAAATAAAATGAAGCTGATTGATAAATATAACATCCCGAACGATACGATCATTACAATCGGTGGAATGGTTGGGATCGGAAAATCCACGATCACCAATTCGTTAGCCGATGCATTAAATTTCCGAACGTCTCTCGAAAAAGTAGATACCAACCCTTACCTCGATAAATTCTATCATGATTTCGAGCGTTGGAGCTTCCATCTTCAAATTTACTTCTTGGCAGAACGTTTTAAAGAACAAAAGAAAATCTTCCAATACGGCGGTGGGTTTATCCAAGACCGTTCAATCTATGAAGATACAGGCATCTTCGCTAAGATGCATTATGAAAAAGGGACAATGTCACCAACAGACTATGAAACGTACTCTAGTTTGTTCGAGGCAATGGTATTGACACCATTCTTCCCGCACCCAGATCTATTAATCTATCTTGAAGGTTCGTTCGAACAAGTACTCGAACGCATTCAGATGCGCGGTCGCGAGATGGAACAGCAAACACCAATCGCCTACTGGGAAGAGATGTACGCCCGCTACACAGAATGGATCAACAACTTCAACCTGTGTCCGGTATTACGCCTCTCGATCGAAGAGTACGACCTCATCAACGACCCAGATTCAGTCGAACTCATTCTTGAGAAAATTGAAAAGCAACTCACGATTGCGCGTGAAGCAAAAGTGAGATAATCGAAAGAAGGATTGCGCCAACGACAGCGTGATCCTTCTTTTTGTGCACAAAAAAATCCACAGCGCATATGTCTGTGGATACAAAAAATGCATCTGCCTCTGCAGATGCCCGATTGAAAGCGGAGTTGGTGGGATTCGAACCCACGCGAGCCTTGCGACTCCTAACGGATTTCGAGTCCGTCCCCTTCAGCCGGACTTGGGTACAACTCCAGGCCTAAAAAAGTGTAAAAAAAAGAAAGTGGAG
>NZ_JACSKD010000014.1:0-12424 GCF_018617455.1 Exiguobacterium sp. s22 | reverse complement strand
GAGGTGGTGGGATTCGAACCCACGCAGGCTGTTACACCCCTGACGGTTTTCAAGACCGTTCCCTTAAACCACTTGGGTACACCTCCAAAAGATATAGAATTGTGTGAGCCTCCAAAAAAGAAATGGAGGAGGTGGTGGGATTCGAACCCACGCAGGCTGTTACACCCCTGACGGTTTTCAAGACCGTTCCCTTAAACCACTTGGGTACACCTCCAAAGCTCATATGCAATTCGGGAGCAACAGTGTCGCTCGACATGATTTATAGTACCAACTGAAGAGACAGATGTCAAACCCTTTTGTGAAAAAACATTAAAAAAATTGAGCAACCTCAAAATCGAGGCTGCTCAAGCGTTTAGTTCGGCATTTCAATCTTTTCTTTTCCACCCATGTAAGGACGAAGGACTTCTGGAATCACGACCGATCCATCCGCTTGTTGATAGTTTTCCAAAATCGCTGCGACCGTCCGACCGACAGCTAATCCTGAACCGTTCAACGTGTGCACGAACTCCGGTTTCGCATTGGCATCACGACGGAAACGAATTCCCGCACGACGCGCTTGGAAATCTTCAAAGTTTGAACAAGAAGAAATCTCACGATAGACCCCTTGTGCCGGCATCCATACTTCAATATCGTATTTTTTCGCGGCAGTGAATCCGAGATCTGCCGTACACATGCTGAGCACTTGATACGGAAGACCAAGACGTTTCAACACTTCTTCGGCATGACCTGTCAACAACTCCAATTGCTCATAAGACTCTTCCGGTTTCACGAAGCGGACGAGCTCGACTTTATTGAATTGGTGCTGACGGATCAAACCGCGCGTGTCACGTCCCGCTGACCCGGCTTCAGAGCGGAAGTTCGCGCTGTATGCTGTATATGCGATTGGAAGCTGTGCTTCCGGAAGAATTTCTTCACGGTGCATGTTCGTGACCGGTACTTCAGCCGTCGGAACGAGGAAGTAGTTCGTATCTGCTACTTTAAAAGCATCCTCTTCAAATTTAGGAAGCTGACCCGTCCCTGTCATTGAATCACGATTGACCATGTAAGGTGGTAATACCTCGGCATATCCATGCTCATCTGAATGAAGGTCCATCATAAAGTTGATGAGGGCACGTTCTAAGCGAGCACCTAATCCTTTATAGAAAACGAAGCGGCTACCTGTTACTTTTCCTGCGCGCTCGACATCGACGATTTGAAGATCTTCCATCACGTCCCAATGTTGTTTCGGCTCGAAATCAAAATCAGGTTTCGTCCCGATTTCACGAATCGTCACGTTATCATCTTCCGTTTCTCCGATTGGAGTTGATTCATGCGGGATGTTTGGGATGCTGAGTAAGATCAAGTTAAGCTCTGCCTCAACTTCGCGTAACTCTTCATCCAATAGTTTGATTTCATCACCGAGGCGGCGTGTCTCTAAAATCGGACCTTCCGCATCTTCTTTGTTCCGCTTCAATTCAGCGATTTGTTTTGTCGCTTCGTTGCGCTTCGCTTTCTTCACTTCCACTTCGTTGATCAAGTCACGGCGTTTCTCCTCTAGTTGTGGGAAACGGTCAAGTGCACTCAAGTCTTCCCCTCGGTGTGCTAACTTTTCTTTAATTCCTTCAAAATCCTGTCGCAAACGTTTAATGTCTAACATTGCTATTCCTCCTTTTTCATATAAAAAAGGTGGCACGTCCCTTTCCCGTAGGAAAGGGACGAACCACCTTGGATCCGCGTTGCCACCCTCGTTGCTCAAACAATTGAGCCACTCGATGCACGTAACGTGTGCAAACGTGACTTGTTTCCAAGTCAATGCTCCGAGGCCGATTCGGTTACACCATCTCACTAGTTCACACCAACCACTAGCTCTCTGTCAGTAGATGTACATAACGTACTTATTCTCATCATCGCATCTGTCATTGAATTAATCTTACTTTACAACATCTGTTCTTGTTCGACAAGACTGATTTTTCCAAGTGCGAGTCGGATTTGATCGAGGAAATCTAAAAAAGCTCGTGTCATCCTCGTCAAGAATGAAGCTGTATCGATGGAATCCGCTGTGACTAGTGTCACCTTCGGGGGAACTTCCCCTTCTAAATAACGAACGTGTTCCGAAGAATCGATGGTGACCACTCCTGCTTGCGTATCCATTTTGACCGGGGCCTCTAAATCGAGTAATTCAACTTTTACCTCAGGAACAGGTTTTCCTTTCTCGACTAACACTTCAAAGTCATTCGTCGTTCGAACTGCCACCTGTTCTTCCTCACCTTGTGAGACCGACGCCATTTTCGAAACGGTCTCACCCGTTCGCAAAATCGGGGTCATGACGAAATCTGTATACGCATAGTCATGTAACGCTTTCGTTGCGGCATACCGTCCTTCATCCGATGTCGCACCTAATACGACCGAAAGAACAGTTCGCCCATCTCGCGTTGACACGCCGACAAAACAATACCCAGCTTCGTTCGTCGTTCCCGTCTTAAAGCCGAGCATCCCTGGATATGCGAGGTCGCGACCAGTCAACATACGGTTCGTCGCATCGAATCGAACTCCATCAACATCGACATACGTTCGCTTCGTCACGTCGAGCACTTCAGGATAAGTTGATAAAAAAGCGATCGCTAGCTTCATCAAATCTTTAGCAGACGTCAAATTATCACCAGGTAAACCTGCCGATTCAGAATCGAGACCTGATGCGTTCGCAAATGTGGTTTGGGTCATCTCGAGTTCATCAGCCCGGCGATTCATTTCTTTGACGAATGCCTCTTCCGAACCCGATACGGCTTCCGCGAGTGTCACGGCTGCTTCATTTGCGGAGCGAATCAATGCGGCATCATACAATTCTTTAACGGTATATGGTTTATTTAGGAGCGGGATTCTTGCCAATCCCGGCTTTCTCGTGAGGGCAAGAGCGGCGTCACTCGGTGTGATTTCTTGTTTCCAACTGAGTTTCCCTGCTTCAATCGCTTCGCGTGTCAAAAATACTGTCATTAGCTTCGTGATTGAAGCTGGCTGCAGCATCGAGTCCTCTTGTTTAGCAAATAGAACTTGTCCTGTCGTCACGTCTACAAGCATCGCGCTCGCCGCATCCACTTTCGGTGTGGTTGCAGAGACAGCCGAAGGCAGGATTGCCTGCATGACGAAGACGAATGTGAGTAAGATGATGAAATAACGGGCCTTCACATCGTTTCCCCTTTCTATACGATTCTTGTTTCAGTGTAACAAAAAATAAGTTTGAAGGACCCCTTTTTTATGAGGTCCTCCAAACTTATGCATATTGCTTCTGATTTTCTTTCACCATCTCGATGAAATAGCGATGCAACGATAAATCTTCCGTCAATTCTGGATGGAACGAACAAGCAAGGTATTGGTTATAGCGAACGGCTACAATCGCTTCCTCCACTTCAGCGAGCACATCTACTTCCGGTTCAACTCGCGCCACTTGTGGGGCACGAATAAAGACAGCTTCGACTGGCTCATCGATTCCTTTTACCGGAAGATCGACTTCAAAACTGTCGACCTGACGTCCGAACGCATTGCGCTTTACTGTCATCGGGATTTTCTTCAAGTGCGCATCATAACCTTCGACTTCGTTCGCGAGAAGAATCATGCCGGCACATGTACCGAACATCGGTAACGTCTCCATGTTCCGAAGTGGTTCAAGTAATCCATACCGATCGAGCAGTCGACGCATTGCGGTACTTTCTCCACCTGGTAACACGAGTCCGTCGATTGACTCCAAGTCTTCTACCGAACGAACGACAACAGTTCGAGCACCTAGCGCTTCTAGCATGCGAACATGCTCGCGAATCGCCCCTTGCATTCCTAATACGCCAATCGTCACCATGTTACCAGCCTCGTGGTGCCATGAGTTCTTCTTCTTTGAGCGTGCGGACATCGAGTCCTTTCATCGCCTCACCCAATCCTTTTGACAAGCTCGCAATCCGCTCATAGTCATCGTGGTACGTCGTCGCTTCAACGATGGCACGTGCGAATTTCTCCGGGTTCTCTGCTTTAAAGATTCCTGATCCGACGAAGACTCCGTCTGCTCCGAGGTGCATCATCAAGGCCGCGTCCGCTGGTGTCGCGATTCCACCTGCTGCGAAGTTTACGACCGGAAGACGGCCCGCTTCACGGATTTGCATCAATACTTCAAACGGTGCACCGAGGTCGCGCGCTTCTGTCATGACTTCATCCACACTCATCGACAAGAGACGTTTCACTTGCGCTTGTACGGTACGCATATGACGAACCGCTTCAACGATATTCCCTGTTCCTGGCTCCCCTTTTGTACGAATCATTGCTGCCCCTTCACCGATCCGGCGGGCTGCTTCACCGAGGTCGCGTGCCCCACATACGAATGGTGCCGTATAGTCGCGCTTGTACAAGTGGAACTCTTCGTCGGCTGGTGTCAATACTTCGCTCTCGTCAATGAAATCGACCCCCATCGACTCAAGGACACGTGCTTCAGCGATATGTCCGATTCGGCATTTTGCCATAACCGGTACAGATACTGCACCCATGACGTCTTCAATGATTGTCGGGTCGGCCATGCGGGCAACGCCACCCATTTTACGGATATCCGATGGTACACGTTCGAGCGCCATGACAGCTACAGCCCCGGCAGCTTCCGCAATCTTCGCCTGTTCCGCGTTGATGACGTCCATGATGACGCCACCTTTTTGCATTTCTGCCATCCCACGTTTTACTTTATCTGTCCCTACTTGTCTCTTTTCCATTGAAATCCCTCCATTGATTCGTGTTCTACTTGCTAGTATAAGTTGAATTGACTATATTAAAAGTGTCAGTTTCTCATTTTTTAAAGTGGTCAGTTTTAAATAAAGGACTCCATTCCATCTATCACGAACCTGTTGAAGTATAAAGGAGGAATATGTATGTTAAACCGTGATTCGTTCGATGGAGGTCATCGTGCCTCATTCGGTACACCTGGGATTGTCTCTTTCCTCATCATTCTTGGGTTTATGCTCTACTTCTTTTGGGGTTCATAAAGAAAGGAACGTCACACCATGGACATGCTTACCTTATCGCTTGATCAAGAATCGTCCATTCCGCTTTACGAGCAATTGTATAAACATATTCGGGACGCCATTCTCGATGATACGTTAAAGACAGGATCGAAATTACCTTCGAAACGGAAGCTCTCTCAATTTTTAGATGTGTCGCAGACAACGATCGAGTTCGCATATGCCCAGTTACTCGCCGAAGGATACATCGAATCCATTCCTCGAAAAGGATTTTATGTGTTACCACAAGAAGAGCTGTACGTCCGGCGATCGAGCAGTACAATCACTCCCGCTCCACCGCCGAAGACGTATGAGTATGATGTTTCACCGAGTCAAATCGACACGACTGCCTTCCCCTTTGAGCGATGGAAGCGCCACGTCAAACATGTCGTCGATGACGTGCATCATGAATTACTTGCGTTAGGTTCCGTTCAAGGAGACCTTGAATTGCGTCAAGAAATCGCCACGTATCTTTATCACTCCCGCGGCGTGCAGTGCTCACCGGAACAGATCATCGTCGGCTCGGGGACGGAACAACTGTTGCCCCAACTCTCGAATCTCTTACCTGACTCGTCCATCTTCGGTATTGAAGACCCCGGTTATCCGCTCACACGCTTGTTGTTCGAGCAACAAGGACGCACATCCATCCCGATTCCGGTGGACGATAGCGGCGTCTGTGTGAAGGAACTTGAACGTCATGCAATCGATGCACTATACGTGACACCCGCCCATCAATTTCCGACGGGGACTGTCCTATCTGTCAGTCGACGACAACGATTGTTGAACTGGGCGCTCGTCCATCAGACGTATATCATCGAAGACGATTACGACAGCGAGTTCCGCTATAGCGGCAAACCGATTCCGTCGCTTCAGAGCATGGACCCGAACGAACGGGTCATCTACATCAGTACGTTTTCAAAATCGCTCATGCCATCCTTACGCATTGGCTATATGGTCTTACCGACACCTTTGTTAAACCGTTATCGGGAACGACATCGTTATTTCACTTGTAGCGTTCCCCGATTCGAACAACAGACGTTGGCGTTATTCATGTCGAGTGGTGACTTTGAGAAGCATTTGAACCGGATGCGAAAAATATACCGTCGTAAGTTAGAAAGTGTCCTCGCTGCCTTCCGACCATTCGAACCGACCGTCACCGTGACCGGAGCCAGTGCCGGATTGCACGTCGTGTTGACCATCGCCACCGAGCGCACGGAGCAAGAATTGAAGCAGTCCGCCGAATCCGCCGGAATCGCCATTAAATCCATGAATGACTATCGCATCGTGCATCCAGATTCCAACAAGCAATTTCTGTTCGGGTTTGCGCATTTGTCTGAGTCGACGTTACCTGACGTGATTGAGCAGTTGATGCTTGCGTGGGCAGTTGTAAAAGGAGGAAAGTCATGAATCCACGACTTCGATGGCTCATCGGGTTTTTGCTCATCGGGAGCGGCATTCTCTTACTGACGAGTTCGATTTGGAAAGATACGATCACCCGTTCCACTAGTGAATACGTAATAGAACATATGGAAGTACAGCCAGATGATGCATTTGAACCAAGTTATGATTTCGAGGCCGTCACGCCACTCTCGCTAAAAGATGTTTTAGAGGCGCGCAATCGATTTCATGATTTACCGACTATTGGTGTGATTTTCATTCCCGATGTTTCACTTAAACTGCCAATCATTCAAGGGCTAGATGATGAAAGCTTGGCAGTCGGAGCGGGAACGATGCATCCTGACCAGCGAATGGGCGAAGGGAATTATGCACTCGCCGGGCATTATTTACGAAATGCGACCGCTCTATTCGGTCCACTCCATGAGATTGAGATAGGGACGACGATTTATCTTCAAGATGAAACGCAAACGTATGAGTACGTGGTCACTTCGCTTGAAACGGTCTCTCCTGAACGGGTCGATGTATTGGATGACACCTCAACTCCAACGATCACGTTAATCACATGTACGTTCGATACGACAGAGCGCCTGATTGTCAAAGGAACGCTCGTCACTTCTTCAACCTAACCGTTTCTCCCTTTAATTTGGAGAGGCGGTTTATTATTTTTCCAAAAACATATTGTGAGCGCTTTCAAGTTCCGCTAAACTATTTTTGAAAACGTTTGCATAAATTTGTGCAAATACATTTGACAGAAAGAGGTGCCTCATGAAAAAAACAACCGCTCGTCAGGCTTCAACGCTGATTCTTTCGGGTGCATTACTCATTCAAGCCGGTATCCCGATGAACGCATTGGCGGAACCGACCACTGTGACCATCGACGGATCGAAGACGGACTGGAGCTCGATCCCAGCCCTCGCGACTTCACCTGCTACGGGTTGGCAAGGATTTGATGTCGGTGATTTATACATACAAAACGACGCTCAACACCTTTATTTTTATGTAGATGCGAACAATGTCCCGAATTGGGGCGACAATGGCCAATACATTAACATCGCCCTTCAAATTAACGATGAAGATTCTGGCATTTCTAAAAATCCTCTCGGATACCCATTCGACTTTTCAGGTGTCGACAAGGCACCTCAATATCATATTCTCGTTCGTGTCGACGGCGATCAAAAAGTCAAAGAAGCGGCCCTCTATAAGGCCGGTCAGGACACGCCTCTCTTACAATTGAACCAATTGAACGGGGCGGCTTTCGCAGTGGACCGAACGAAAGGATTCGAAGGAAAGATTCCACTCTCCTTACTCGGGCTAAACAACGGAGACCAAGTGCGTGCCTTGACTGTATTAAGCGGAAATAATGAGGGAGAGCATGGTGCATTCGATACGATTCCAAGTAACGCCGCAAACCAACTAGCAAACAGCTGGAACGTCGCTGCTACGCCGTCGACGCAATCTGTGTATAGTGCTCCCTTCACATTAAAAGGGGTGGAGACGATTGATCAGCTTGAAGTCGTTTCGGTGACCCCGGCTTCATCCTCAATCGACGTGGATGTGTCTTCCCCAATCACATGGACGTTCAACGAACCCGTCCGTCTCGATGCTGAAGCAGTCACGCTACAACAAGGAGAAACGCAGATCCCGGTCGACGTGGTGACGAACGGAGCAACTGTTACAATCCAGCCGAAAGAGGCACTCGCTCTCGATACGTCCTATACGGCTACAATCCCAGCGGATGCGGTGACGGGGACACTTTCGAACACGACACTCCCTGCCTTGACGACAACGTTCAAAACAGCAACCAAAATCGCCGATCCGTGGGAAACGACTCGTTATATCGAGATGAAGTATGTTCGTGCGGATGGTGATTATACGGATTGGAACCTGTGGACATGGAGCACCGGCAAAAAAGACGGTCAAGTTGACCCGTATCGCATCACAGAGGACGGTGCCATCTTCCGAATCCCAGTCGGTCAAGACGCCACCAAAGTCGGGTTTGTCATTCGAAAAGGTACGGATTGGGTTGTGAAGGACGCTTATGGAGAAGACAGATACGTCACACTTGGAGAAGACCGTGTCACGAAAGTCATCGTCGAGAGCGGGAAAGGTGTGTTCCATCAAATTCCGACAATCAACGGACCGGTATACGGTACCGATGGGATCAGTTTCTTCTATCGTGATGTAGCGCTCTATGAATCTGGAAAAATGGGCGACATCGAGAAGGTCGCACTCAAAATCAATGGGGAAACTTATCCGATGACGTATGAGCCTGACAACGAATGGTTCCGTCACACAGTACGTTTGCCTGAAGGCGTTCATGACTACACGTACCTCGTCACAAAAGACGGGGTGACGACTGAATTGAAAGATCCGTATTTCGAGACTTCCCAGATCGAATATCGCCAACCGACCGTCAAACTCACTTCATCGGTCAGTCCAAAAGCGATTAGTTCCCGCGAAAATGCCGTCGTACGAGTGAAGCCAACCTTACCAAAGGGCGTGACGCTTCGTGAACTCTATATCGATGCACGACCTCTCGGTGGACCTGCTAAGCTCCATATCGATCGTGCACTGAATGCTCAAACCATCGCAGTGAAAGATACAGTCAAACCAGGAAATAAGACACTGTCTGTCACAGCCATTGACCAATACGGAAATGTCCATCGCTCGAAGACCACGATCCGTGTCGTTCCGAAAACGATGAAAGACAAACAAGCCTTTGATTGGGATGAGGCACGAATCTACTTCATGTTGACGGACCGTTTCTATAACGGGGACTTGTCCAACGACAACCCGAACCGTGAGTATTATGACCAAGACCACCCAGAATCATACCATGGTGGAGACTTTGCGGGTGTCACGAAAAAACTTGATTACTTAGATGACCTCGGCATCAATACCATCTGGGTGACACCGATTGTGGATAACATCGATTGGGATTTACGTTACGGAAAAGACGGGTCTCAATATGGGTATCACGGCTACTGGGCGAAAAACTTCGAGAAGCTCGATGAACATCTCGGCGACATGGCCGCATTCCACAAATTGATTGACGAGGCGCATAAGCGCGGCATCAAAATCATGGTCGATGTCGTCTTGAACCATCCAGGCTACGGCATGGAATCGGGTGCAAGTTCAGCTGTCACGAATTTCCCGACGGACGCAGAACGTCAAGTGTTCGATGGCATGATTCGGGAGAATCCGGTCGACGGGGATGACCTGAAGATGTCCTTGTCCGGTCTTCCTGATTTCAAAACAGAGGAAGCGGCCGTTCGAGAACAGTTGGTGAAATGGCAGACCGATTGGATCAAACGTTCGAAGACGAAAAAAGGAAATACGATTGACTATTTCCGTGTCGATACAGTCAAACATGTGGATTCAACGACGTGGAAGTCATTCAAAAATGAGCTGACCACAATCAAACCAGATTTCAAACTGATTGGTGAACACTATGGAGCCAGCATCAACAATACAGGCGGTTATTTGAGAAGCGGGCAAATGGATTCCTTGCTCGACTTCGATTTTAAATACCAGGCCGAGCGATTCGTAAACGGCAACATTGAAGATGTAGAAAAAGCGCTCCAATACCGAAATAACCAATTATCGAATGAAGCAACGCTTGGACAATTCTTAAGTAGCCATGACGAAGATGGATTCCTCGTCTCGCGCGCAGGTGGAGACACAGGCAAGCAAATGGTCGCTGCTGCCCTTCAGATTACGGCAAAAGGTCAACCGGTCATCTATTACGGGGAAGAGGTCGGACAATCTGGGAAACATGCAGGGGATATGGACAAAGGCGAGTTCAACGAAAATCGCTATGATTTCGACTGGTCACGTGTCAAAGGGGAAGGAAAAGCGATGCATACGCATTACCAGAAATTGTTGAACATCCGTGCAGACTATTCTCACGTATTCAGCAAAGGAACACGTTCATCCGTCGCTGTGAGTGCTGCGTCTGGGTATTCAATCTTTGAGCGGGCCTACGGCAAACAGTCCGTTCTCGTCGGGTTGAACACGAAAGAGAAAACCCAACAAGTCACATTTAAGACAGCGTACAAACCAAAAACGGTATTGGTCGACCGCTACAGCGGGAAAGCATACACGGTACAAAAAGACGGGAAAGTCACCGTCACGTTACCAGCCCAAGACCAGGGAGGTACCGTCATCCTCGTTGAAAAACGAAAATAATCAAAAAACCGCCATCCTGAGTGAACAGGATGGCGGCTTTTCATTAACGTGAATAGTTTGGTGCTTCTTTAGTGATGTTGACATCGTGTGGGTGGCTCTCTTGGAGTCCAGCACCTGTCATACGAATGAACTGTGTGTCTTCACGAAGGGCACGAATGTCGGCAGCACCGCAATATCCCATACCTGAACGAAGACCACCGATCAATTGATAGACCGTGTCAGCTAGTTCACCGCGATACGCGACGCGACCTTCGATACCCTCTGGAACGAACTTTTTGTCCGCTTCTTGGAAGTAACGGTCTTGACTACCACGTTTCATCGATGCTTCCGATCCCATACCACGGTATGTCTTAAATTGACGACCTTGGTAGATTTCCATCTCACCTGGACTCTCTTTCACACCTGCAAGCAAGCTTCCAAGCATGACTGCGTTGGCTCCAGCGGCAATGGCTTTGACGATATCACCAGAGTACTTGATTCCACCGTCAGCGATGACTGAGACACCGTGCTCTTTCGCTTCTGTCACACAGTCATAGACTGCTGTGATTTGTGGAACTCCGACACCAGCGACAACACGTGTCGTACAGATTGAGCCTGGTCCAATCCCAACTTTAATGACAGATGCTCCTGCTTCAATCAATGCACGCGTCGCTTCAGCAGTTGCTACGTTTCCTGCGATGATTGGAAGTGACGGGAACATGTCACGTAACTCACGAACTTTTTCAAGTACGCCTGCTGAGTGTCCGTGTGCCGTATCGATGACTAATGCATCCACACCTGCTTCAACTAAAACTTGAGCACGTGAAGCCGCATCTTTCGTGACACCGACTGCAGCTGCGACAAGAAGACGCCCTTGCTTATCTTTAGCAGCGTTCGGGAACTGTTCGACCTTCTCGATATCTTTCGTCGTAATGAGACCTTTCAATACGCCGTTCTCATCGACAAGTGGAAGTTTCTCGATACGATGTTGATGAAGGATACGTTCAGCTTCTTCAAGCGATGTACCCACTTTTGCTGTGATGAGGTTCTCTGTCGTCATGACATCTTTGATCACCGTCGAATAGTCTTTAATGAAGCGAAGGTCACGATTCGTTAAGATACCGATCAATTGACGTTCTTCTTCTGAGTTGACGATTGGGACACCCGAAATACGATACTTACTCATCAAGTATTCTGCATCATATACTTGACGGTCTGGAGTTAAATAGAACGGGTTTGTGATGACACCATTTTCTGAGCGCTTTACGCGATCGACATGCTCAGCCTGCATTTCCATCGACATGTTCTTATGGATGACACCCAGACCACCTTGACGAGCCATAGCAATCGCCATTGGGGCTTCTGTGACGGTATCCATGCCGGCACTGATGATTGGAATATTTAATTCGAGTCCTTCACAGAGCTTCGTGCTTAAATCAACGTCACGGGGTAAAACATTTGAAAATCGTGGTACGAGTAATACATCATCAAATGTTAAACCTTCTTTTGCAAACTTATTTTCCCACATAAAAATTGATGGCCCCTTTCTCGTTCTACCTACATCTTTGTTTCGAAATATTTCTGTAATGGTAACAGGTATAACGTAAAAGTGCAATTCAATTCCCGATGTTCAGAAAGTTCAGAATTGTGTTCATTCACTCGAATAACATGCAAATTGTTCGGAATTTCATCGTGTAGACGGATAGAACATGGAGCTCGGTTTCATTATGTACGTAAAAAAACGACCGAGCGCTATGCTCGGTCGTCCTGCGTTGTTGCCTGGCAACGTCCTATCCTCACAGGGGGAGATCCCCCAACTACTTTCGGCGCTGAGACGCTTAACTTCCGTGTTCGGC